>QEVI01000269.1 GCA_003576855.1 Planctomycetota bacterium | reverse complement strand
GCGCCCCGCCAAGCAACGTCAACTCACCCACGAATTCCGCTGAGGACCCCGAAAATCAAAACTTGCCACAATCCGCGACTGCACCCACCGAGCACCGAGCCATGGCGACTTCCGTACGCACGTCGTTATGATGTAAAGTGGCAGCGGCTACGGTTTAGGCCGGCCCCGTGAATAAAACGCAATACGGTCCGCACGTGAAGCATGAACCTCTGCGCGCACTACGCGCGTCATTTCATACCACCGTCTGTGCTTGGCTGCTGGCGCTAGCGCCCGGCCTCGCCGTAGCGGCCGAGCACCGAGCAGAGGACATCCTCCGCAGCCGGTCCACGGATGAGGCGGCCGCGTACGAGTTCTCGCCCGCAGACGGCCAGTTATTGGATGCCATTCAGCGAGGCTGCTTCAACTTCCTCTGGAAGGAGGTCGGCGAGGAGAGCGGGCTGGTAAAGGACCGGCGGCTTGCCGACATGTGCAGCGTCGCGGGAGTCGGCTTTCAACTGTCGTCGCTCCCGATCGGCGTCGAGCGGGGCTGGATTACTCGCGAAGACGGCCTAGCGCGGGCGCTCTCGGTGCTGCGGACCCTTGCCAGCGGTCGCGACAACCGAAAGTTCGGCGTGTTTCTGCATTTCGTGGATCTCGACTCCGGCGGCATGTTGCCCGGCGGCCGTTCGGAGATCTACAGCACGGTGGACCACACGCTGTTCACCGCCGGCGCGATGACCGCTGCCCAGTATTTTGGCGGAGAGGTGCAGGCGATTGTCGACCGTCTGATCGACGAAACGAATTGGAAGGCGTACGCCGTGGCGGAGAACGGCCTGCTCTCCATGGGCTGGGACCCGCGGCTCGAACGATCGGAAGCCCCCCTGGCGAAGGAACGCCCGTCAGCGGCCGGGCCCGGCGGCTTCGTCTGGCCGCGGTGGCATATCGCCAGCGACGAAGAACGGCTGGTGTATTTTCTGGCCGTCGCCGCCCCGCGCGCAGAGTATGCCGTCGATCCGGCGGACTATTACCGCCTCCAGCGAACGGTCAAGCGGCACGAGGACATGCCGCCGTTTGTGGTCTCCTGGAACGGATCGGCCTTCACGTACTTTTTCGCCCATTGCTGGATCGACTATCGCGGCCTGGCGGCCGATGATCCGCGGGACTTCGGCATCGACGGCCCGCGGGTGGATTGGTTTGAAAACTCGCGGCGGGCGATGCTGACTCAACGCCAGCGGTGCATCGAAGCTGCGAATCGCTTCAAGACGCTCGCGCCAGATCGCTGGGGGTTTGCGCCCTGCACCGGCGCTGACGAGAAGGGGCATAGCGCCTACATCGTGCAGGCGTTGCGGCCGAACCTCATGGACCACGACGACTGGATGGGCGGCACGGTGGCGCCCTACGCCGCCGGTTCGTCGATTATGGTCACGCCTGCCGAAAGCATGGCGGCGCTCCGCGCTTATCGGGCGTTGAAGGACAACCAGGGGCGGCCGCTCCTCTGGAGCGACCCGCGCGAAGGGGGCTACGGCCTGGCCGACAGTTTCAATCTCGACCAGCGGCACGTTAGCCCGGATCAAATCGCCATCGACGCCGGGCCGATGCTGCTGGCGATCGAAAACGTTCGCAGCGGCCTGATATGGCGATTGTTCATGTCGCACCCCGTCGCGAAGCGGGCCGGCGAGATTCTGCGGCTGAGACCGCATACTTCCTGAGGTCGCCGCGGCACTCGGTCGCGGCGGCGGCCAACTGTGGGAAAGGGCTAACCTTCGGCGTCGTCGGCGATGACGCCGGCCGCCGGATCGACGCCCCAGCCGCGAAGTTTCTCGGCGCGGTACTGGCCGAACCGATCGGCGGCGATCGCCTGGCGGGCGCCGGCGACCAAGCGCTGGTAATAGGTGATGTTGTGGATCGAAGCCAGCACGGGGCCCAGCATTTCGTCCGCCTGGAATAGGTGACGCAGGTAGCCGCGGCTATGGCGGCATGCAGGGCAGGGGCAGTGCTGTTCCAAAGGCCGGCGATCGCGCTCGTGCACCGCGTTGCGGAGCCGAATGGGTCCCGCATCGGTGAATGCCAGCGCGTTGCGGCCGTTTCGAGTCGGCATCACGCAATCGAACAAGTCGATCCCCCGCGCGATTGCCTCAAGGATATCCTGCGGCCGGCCGACGCCCATCAGGTACCGCGGCCGATCGGCGGGCAGTTCGGGGGTGACGGCGTCCAGGGCGGCGTACATCTCGGCCGGCGTCTCGCCGACGCTCAACCCGCCGACGGCATAGCCCTGGAACTCCATCGCCACCAGCTCACGGGCGCACTGGCGCCGTAGGTCGGGATCAAGCCCGCCTTGGACGATGGCCAGCAGCATTTGGTCGCGGCGGCGCGCGGCCTGCTGGCACCGGCGGGCCCAGCGCACGCTGCGCCAGGTCGCGTCGGCGACGACGTCGAGCGAGTTCGGCAAAGCCACTACATGGTCGAACGCCATGATGAGGTCCGCGCCCAGTTGCTCCTGGATGGCCACCGAACGCTCCGGTGAGATATGCACCGGCGAGCCGTCGATATGCGAGCGGAACTCGACGCCCTCCTCGCTGACTCTAATGCGATCGGCCAGGCTGAACACCTGGAAGCCGCCGCTGTCGGTGAGAATCGGCCCCGACCAGCCGGTGAACTCGTGCAGATCGCCTAGCGCCGCGACGGTCTCTTCCCCGGGCCGCAAGGCCAGGTGATACGTGTTGGCCAGAATCATTTGGGCGCCGCACTCACGCAGCCGCCCGGCGTCGACCCCTTTGACGGTTCCTTGCGTGCCGACGGGCATAAAGGCCGGCGTTTCGACGACTCCGTGGGGAGTCGTCAGCGTACCGCGGCGGGCCGCCGTCGCGGCATCGACATGGTGCAGCGCGAACTGGAATGCGGAACCGGGGCCGGACATAAACAACTAGCCCCCGGGTTGTTCGCCGGGGGCTAATGCTGGGACGCTGCGTACGTAGGTCGAAACGGGCGTCGGCGATCAGTCGCCGCGAAGTTTCAGCCCGTGAGCCGTCAGCTTCTCGCGGACCTCGTTGAGACTCGTGACGCCGAAGTTTTTGCACTCCAGCAGGTCGTCGCCGGTGCGGCGGATCAGTTCGCCGATCGTCGTCAAGCCGAGGCGGACCATGCACTTGCGGGCGCGCACCGACAGGTTGAGATCCGCGATAGGCCGGTCGAGCAGAGCCCGCTCGTCGTCGCTCATCGCGGCCGGTTCGTAGATCGGCTCGTCTTGCCACTTCGACGCGGCGAACTGACCAAGTTCGAGCCCCTTCGATGCCAGCATTTCACGGATTTCGACTAGCGACGTTTCCCCGAAGTTCTTGCTCGAGAGCAGTTCCTGCTCGGTAATGCGAGTCAGGTCGCCGAGGGTCACAATGCCCATCTTCTGCAAGCAATTGCGGCTGCGCACCGATAGTTCGAAGTCGCTGACCGGCACGTTCAGAATCTGAGCGAGGCGATCCTGGCGGCGGCGCGCCTCTTCGTCGTAGTACATGTCGCGCGAAGCGTCGGCGTCCTTGAAGTACAACCGGGCCCGCTCGTGCGACGGGTAAGCGTCGAGAATCCGCAGGTAGCACTGCTTGGCTCGCTCGAAGTGCTCGATGTCCTCGTAGAGCAAGCCGAGATTCAGCAGCATGCCGACGTGCGTCGGAAAGTGCTTGGCGCCGCGTTCGTAGAGCTGGCGGGCGTAGTCGTCGTTGCCGTGCCGATCGTTCTCCAAGGCCAGCCCGAACAGCACGCCGGCGTGGTTCGGGTCGATTTCGATCGCCCGCTCCAGCAGCCTGACGACCTCGTCGGGGTGTTCGCCGAGCGCGCCGACCGTCGCCGCGCGCTGGTACAAATACTCAGCCGTTTGCTCAACGGCGCCCGACAAGTTGTCGAGCACCTTGAGCGATCCGGCGGCGTCGCCGCTTAAGCGCAGGGCCTCGGCCCGGGCGAGCGCGACTTCGTCGCGATTGTAGCCCGCCTTCTCGGCCGACTCGAAAGCCTTCAGGGCCTCGGGGTACCGGTCCAGGGCCATATAGGCCTTGGCGAGGTAGAAGTTCGTCAGGGCTCCGCCGTCGGCGTTGGTCAGCGTCTGCACGGCGTCGCTGTAGCGGCCGACGAGGTACTGGCAAACCCCCAGCCGGGCCGAGGCCGCCGGCGTGCGGCTTTGTTGCTGGGCCAGCTCGTTGGTAGCGTCCCGAAGCGTGCGGAAGTTGTTGTAATCGGCGGAAATGGCCGCCGCGATCTGCTTAATCTCGTTGGGACCAAACGTCGTGTTACTGATGACGGTTTGCCGTAGATCGAATTCCGCGACGGGCGACATCGTCAATGCTTCTCCAGAAGGTAAGCGACCGCGGGCGAGTGGTTCGCGCGATCGTCGAATCACACGGCCGCCAGTCAGAGAGCCAGCCGTGAAAGGCGTCCGCCGCAACTTGCCGGACGCACGCGTTTGAAGCTGGCTAGAAAAACAGCGGAAAACTGGGCGTTTCCGGAGTTTACGCCAATCTACCCAGGGCGCCGAAGGCACGCAAGTCCGTGGCAATCGTCCGCCGCACCGTCGCGGAGGCCGTGGCCGGCGATGCCGTGCGAGTCGAGCAAGGGGGGGTTACGGCACGGCGGATCTGGCGGGCGGTGCACGATATAGCCGTTTGAGGCACTCGGCGCCGCCCTGGACGACGGCGGATGGCAGCCGCCTATTTCACCTGCTTTTCCCATTATACAATCAAGGATTGGGCTCCCCTTGCGGCGGTTTTGCCAGGCTCGTAGAGTCTTCGGCCGCACCGGCATGCGCGCCGCCTGCCAGCGACGCGCAGGGTGCGTACTCGCTGCCGGCGCCAGCCCTGGAAGCCCTTGGCGAACGAGCGCCGGGGCCATGGTTTGCTCTTGAGTGGGCTGCACGAGATGCTTCGTTATTGGACCGCCGGTGAATCGCACGGCAAGGCGCTCATCGCCCTGGTGGACGGGTTTCCCGCCGGCGTAAAGATCGACGAAGCGCCGATTAACGTCGAGCTGCGACGGCGGCAGGGAGGCTACGGTCGCGGCGGTCGGCAGCGGATCGAAACGGACTGCGTTGATATCCGCTGCGGCGTCTGGCGGGGCGTCTCGATAGGCAGTCCCATCGCGCTGGAAGTGGTCAATCGTGACTACAAGCTGGAGCGGCTGGAGGATCTGCCTCGGCCGCGCCCGGGACACGGCGACCTCACCGGGGCCGTGAAGTACCTCGGCAGCATCCGCGGCGTGCTGGAACGGGCCAGCGCTCGCGAGACGGCCGTACGCGTGGCAACCGGCGCCTTGTGCAAGCAACTGCTTGCCGAATTTGCCGTCACGGTGTTTGGCTTCGTCGTTGAGGTAGGCGGCGTGAAGATCGAGCCCGTCGCCGGGACGCTCGCCGAGTTGCGGCAGATTCGCGATGCAAGCGACCTGTATGGACTGAATCTCGAGCGCGACGACGAGATCAAACAGCTTATCGACCGCGCTGGCAAAGAGGGCGATACGCTCGGCGGCGTCGTCGAAGTCCAGGTACATGGCGTGCCGTTCGGGTTGGGCACCCATGCCCAGTGGGATCGCAAGCTCGACGGCCGGCTCGCGCAGGCGGTGATGGCCGTGCAGGCCATCAAAGGAGTCGAGATCGGCCTGGGCTTTGAAGCGGCCCGGCGACCTGGCTCGCAAGTGCACGACCCGATTCACTACGACGCCGGACAGAAGCATACCCCGTCGTTGGGCTATGAGCGGCCCACGAACAACGCCGGCGGCCTGGAAGCCGGCATGACCAACGGCCAGCCGATCGTAATCCGCGCGGCCAAGAAGCCGATCAGCACGCTGCGCAAGCCGCTCGACTCGATTAACCTCGATACGAAGCAAGCGGAAGCAGCCAGTTATGAGCGGAGCGACGTGTGCGCCGTATCGGCAGCCAGCGTAATCGTCGAAAACGTCGTCGCCTTCGAGATCGCCGCGGCGATGATCGACAAGTTCGGCGGCGACAGCCTCGCGGAAATGCAGGCCCGCTACAAGCTCTTCCTGGAAATGGCCGCCGAACGATGATGGCTGACCGCTGAACGCCTCGCCGAACACGGATGTTCGCACTCCACGAAACGACGCGCAAACGTCTCTGCCGCGGGGCCTTCTTCGCACTGTGCGTGGCGCCGGCGGCGGCGACGTTGATGTGGATCGGCAGTCGCCTCTTGCCCTCCCGCACGGCGAGAATCGCCGACCAACTGAGCCGGATGCTTCACGCGCAGGTGAAGGTGGCCGACTGGAGCACGCCGCGACCGCAGGCGGTGCGGACCAGCGGCCTGACCATCGCCGATGCGGCAACCGGCGTTCTGCTGCTGGAGGCGTCCGACGTGGAGTGGCGAAACGCGGGCGCCGCTCAGCGGGCCATGGCCAGGCAGGTCGCCTTGACCACCGAGCAGTTGCCCGCGAGCGTTGCCGCCATTTCGACGTGGCTGGACGACGCGCCGCATCAACCGTTGGCAATCCACGCGGCGCGCCTCGTCCTCCATGCCCAGCGCGGCCAGTCTCAACGATTTGTCTTGCACGATGTCCGCGGGCGGCTGGAGCACGACCTGGGTGGACGCCCGACGTTGCAACTGGAGGGC
>QEVI01000268.1 GCA_003576855.1 Planctomycetota bacterium | reverse complement strand
GATGTCTTTGGAATACACCGTGTTGAACGGCAGTTCCATTTGGTAGACGGTGATGCTGTCTGGCTGCAGTTCCAAGGCGCGGCGGACCGTTTCCCGCCAGCAGTCGTCGCTCTCGCCGACCATGCCGGCGATGAGATCGATGTTGACGTTTGGAAAGCCGGCCGCCTGGATCCACGGCCAGGCGCGGTAGATTTCGGCCGACTCGTGCGCGCGGCCGTTTTCACGGAGAATCGCATCGTCGAAGTGCTCGACCCCCAAGCTCAGACGGGTCACGCCCAGTTCGCGCAGCGCATGCACCTTCGGTTCGCTCAGCGTGCCGGGCTCGCATTCGAAGGTGACTTCTTCAGCCTTGTCCCACTGGATGTTCTCCTGCAGGCGGCCGACGAGCCGGCGCAACTGCTTCTCGCTGAGAAACGACGGCGTCCCGCCCCCGAAGTAGACGAAGCGGAACGGTCGCCCGCCCATGGCCGGCGTACGGCTGACGATTTCGATTTCGCGAGCGAGCGCCGCCAGGTAGCGCTCGATTTGATCGGCGTGCTTATCCGTAAAGACTTTGAAATAGCAGAACTTGCACCGTTTGCGGCAAAACGGAATGTGCAGGTACAGCCCTAACGGCACGTTTGCCGGCGACGACTGCAGGGCCGCGTGGACCTCCGCCAACTGTTCGCTCGACCACTGCGAGAACGGCGGGTAGTTGCTAATGAAATAACTACCGACTTCGGTCTTTGCGGCTGTAGCGGCCATGCGGGTATTGTAGCAGCAGGAACGTGGATTGGGGAAAGGCCCGCGGAGCGAGCCCGCTGCGCTAGCAACGGCGAACGACTTCGCCGACCGGCGTGGCATTGCGTGCTCGCCCTTGCTGGCGCTACGGGCTCGCGCGATGGGGCTCGCGCTTCGACGGCGCTGCTTAATCAGCGCCGGAGGTTCGCGACTGGCGCTGCTCGCCGCCTCCGATGCAATAAAGCGTTCCATCCTCGTTGCCGATGACAATGCGGCCGTTGCTGGCCGCCGGGGAGGCTGAAAAGCGGCCGCCAACTTCTTCCTCCCACACGCTGGCGCCGGTGGTCATGTCGACGGCGTGAAGGCGGCCGCGCACCGTGCCGAAAAAGGCGATGTTGCCGTCAATGATAGGCGAGCTCTCCGCACGGCTACGAAGCGGCATCGTCCACTTCTCCTTTCCGGTCGCCGTGTCGAGGGCGACGACTCGCTTGTCGTGCGTGCCGAACACGACGGCCTCGGCCGTCACTGCCGCGGCATGGATTTCTTCACCCTGCCCGCGGTGGCCGTACTGCCACACGGGCGCCAGCGGCTTGATGGTCATCGCGTGAAAGACGCCGCCGGCCGTGCAGAAGTACACCCGGTTGCCGACGACGGCCGGCATGCCGTCGGCAGGCCCGCCGATATCTACGCTTTCGACGGCTTCACCGCTATTGACGTCGACGGCGTGCAGGCGGCCGTCGCAGCCGGCCACAAGCACCCGCCCGCCGACGACGGTCGGCCAGCAGCGGAGCGGCTGGTCGATGGAAAACGGCTTCCACTTCTCCTTGCCGGTTATGGCGTCCAGGGCAAAAAGCTGGCCGGATTCGGCCGCTATCAGAACGATGCCCTGATGCACGTTCGGCGCGGCGTACAGGGCCGTTTCCGTGGCGAACTCCCATGCCGGCTCGCCCGTCGCGGCGTCCAGGGCCCGCACCATGCCGTTGAAATCGACGCAGTAAACGCGACCGTCCGCGACCGCCGATCCGGCCACAAACCCGGTCTGGTCGAACTTTCGTGTCCAAACCGGCGCCCCGGTGGCAAGTTGTACGGCGTGAAATGTACCATCGGCGTCGCCGACGTAGACGACGCCGGCGGCGATCGAAGCGGTGGCTTCCCAGGCGCTGCCGGCGGCCTGGTAAGTCCAGGCGATGTCGAATGATGCGGGCAGCGGTTCGGCGGCGACGCCCGTGGCGGCTTCGTTGCCGCGGACGAGCGGCCAGTCCGCAGCGCGACTGCCGCTGCAGTGAACGCCAAACAAGGCCACAACGACCACCAACCACTGCCGCCTGGCGTACTTCGACACTAGCCAGACCGCCACGCGGTCCGGGAACCGACTGCCGGCGCCGAGCCTTACCGAACCCGGCGGGCGTGTCCCGCCGGCTAAGGGGGCAGTTGAAAATACGCGGCTAGTAAGCGGCTTCATAAAGCGCAAGGTAGCTTTCGATCGTCATGTCCACCGGATTGAAACCCCCGGTCCACTGCTTGGCGGCCGCCGCGGCCAGCTCGCGCAGCCGCCCAGCCTCGACGCCTTGATCACGCAGTCGCGTCGCCAGCCCCGCCTGGGCGGCCGTTTCTGCCAGGAAACTGGCCAACCCCGCCGACCCGGCGCGCTGGTCGGGCGTCGCTCGGTCAAACGCGGTGGCAAGCACCAGGTCCTGGTATTCTCTCTCCATGGTGCGGCCGTTGTGCCGCACCACGTGCGGCAGCATGAGCGCCACCGCGTCGCCGTGGGTAACGCCATAGACGGCGGTCAGCGGATTCGCCAGCGCATGGGCCGCGCCCAGCATGGAATTCTCGATCGCCAGCCCCGCCAGGCAAGCGCCAAGCTGCATTTCACCCCGGGCTTCAAGGTCGTCGGGCTGCTGCAGCACGCGGAGGTAATTGGGCGCCAGGTGAATCCACGCCTCGCGGCTAAACGCCGCCGACAGCGGCGTGCGGGCCTTCGTTACGGCCGTTTCCACCGCATGCGCCAGCGCATCGAAACCCGTCAGCGCCGTTACCCGCGGCGGCTGCGTAATCGTCAGCGCCGGATCGAGCAGCGCGATGCGAAACGCAGCCCGTTTGTCGCCGCACGCCATCTTGACGTGCGTCTGGGCGTCGGAGATCAAGGCGAACGACTGCGTTTCGCTGCCAGTGCCGGCGGTCGTCGGCACGGCGATCATCGGCAGCAGCGGGCCGGTCGCCTTTCCCACGCCCCAATAGTCCTGCATGCGCCCGCCGCAGGAGTAAATGAAGTTGATTCCCTTGGCGCAGTCCATGCTGCTGCCGCCGCCAAGGCCGACGATCGCATCGGGACGAAAGCCGCGGGCGGCCGCCACGCCGGAATCCACGTGCGCGGTCGTCGGGTTTTCCGCGAAGTCCTGAAACAGCAGCGTCGTAAAGCCGGCGGCATGCAACGCGTTAAGGCCGCGCTGCGTATGGCCGGCCGCGACGACGCCAGGATCGCTGACGACGAGGATTCGAGACACGCCATCCAGCGTACGGGCAAGCTCGCCCAGCTCGGCGATGCGGCCGGCGCCGAAGACGATGCGCGTCGGAAGGCGGAAGTCGAAGGGGGTCATGTATCTCCGAATCGAAAACAGTCGTCGGGCGTCTCCAGGCCGCTCTAGCTCGTGGAGAGAGGGATCGAAGGCCCGCCGGTTGTTAAGGTCGGCACGAACCGCCTACGCCGCCTGCAGCGCACGATTGCGGTACAAAAACTCCACCAGGTTCCCCTCGTGGGGCTGCAGCCAGTTCACTTGCGGCGTCGGAATCGGCCCGAGGTTGAGCCGATCGATGTGGGTGGCGGCGATCAAATCCTGCCGGAATGATTCGTCCTGCGTGATCGCCGTGCAAACCAGCGTGGGGCCAATCGATTCGAGCATCTTCGCCTGCGGGCAATCGACGACGGCTACTGCCGGGAACATGTATTCCTTGTTCGCGCCCGGACAACCGGTCGAGCGGCAGTGCCAAACCGTGGGCCGCAAATAAGCGCAGGTCGCCTGCTCGACCAGCCGCGGGCCATACGCGGCCGTAGCATGCGTGGTGTGGGGATCAGCCAGATCGCGCTCAATCGCCGCCCAAATCGCGGCCGCGGCGCCAGGCGTGGTGAACGCCGCCAGCCCGGCCTGCGGATCGTCCGGCGGCAGGGCTTCGATCGGGCCAAGTCGCTCGGCAAGGGCCGCGGCGATCTCGCCCCCGTGCCGCGGCGTGTAAATGCTTGAGCAGTTGATGCAACTGCGGCCGCCGTTGCGGTAGACGCTATCGACCATCACATCGAGGTAGTCGCGCCAGTTGCCGGCGGCGTCGTCGCCGAGCAAGATCTTGCTGTAACCCGGACCGTGGACCTGAACCCGCTCGTTGCCGGCGTACTGCTGGATCGTCTGCGGGCCGCCGAAGATCATGCTGCGGCGGTAGCTGGAAAGGATGGCGGCGCCGATGTCGCCTCCCGCGCCGGGGTAGATGGAAATCGCTTCCTTGGGCACGCCGGCCTCGACCATCGCCGCAGCCACACGGTACGGCGTCCACGGCTCCTGGGAACCTGGTTTGAGCGCCAGTCCGATCTGCAGTGGGATGACTGGCAGCCACAGCGCATGGACGCCGGGCGAATTGGACGGCAGCACGGCGCCCAGCACCTCCGTTTGCGCTTGATAGCTCACGGTCACGCCGCGGCCTTCATCGCCGTAGCCGCGGGCGAGGATATCGAGATCCAGGCCCCGCGTAAGCGCATCGAGGATCTGGCCGATGTTCTTGAGCACAAAGGCGTTCTTGGCGACATTGGCCTGGCACATCGCGATCGGCATGCCGGTGGTAGCGCTCGTCTGGCGAACGAAGTCGTCCGGCGATTGCCGGCCGTCGCCCACCGCGAGCGTCGCCATCTCAAACAGCTCCCCCGCCCTTCGGCAGGCGTCGATGAGCGCCGCGGGAGACATCGACCGCAGCGCTTGCCGCGCGCGGCGGGCTTTCTTGGCATCTCGCGTCACAATGCCCGAGCCGACGGCGTTCACGCGGGCCACAGGTTCGCCGGTGAGGAAGTGCGTCGCCTCGTCAGCTTCAAGCGACTCGTAAGGTTCGCCCCAGCGGATGGCGGGTAGGTTGATCATGACGTCCTGGGGAGAATCGAAGCTTCAGTACACGCCCACGGTCGTGGCGTCGGCCAGTTCGTGGAACGGCCGCACGCCGCTGACGCCGTCCCACGGGTATTTCACGTACGGCGGTTCGCGTTCGCCTTCGTCCCGCTCAAGAAACCCCGGCATGAAGAACTCCTTGGTGAGCGTCGTGAGCTTCACCCGGCCCGTGCCGCCGTACGGAACTACCTCGTCGTAATCGTCAAAGGCCACGACTTCGACCACCGCGCGCGGCTGCGGGGCGTAGTAGGTGATCTTGTACCCGTCGCCTTTCGTGACCGGCTTCGAGCACGCCAGGCCCATCAGCGTGTTGCCGTAGGTTGGCGTCATGTAGATGCCGCTCTCTTCTGGCGGGCCGCCGAACAGCTCTTCGATGCAAAACCGCGTCCACTGCGGCGTAAACTCCGTGCCGCCGGAAAAAATGCCCGTGATGCCCGTCTCGGCCAGGCTGCTGCCGCGCTCTTCCAGTTCCAGGCAGAGCGCCTCGATGAGCTTCGGCGTGCCGAACATGCAGCGGATATCGTGCCCGGCGCCAAGAATGGTGATCGCCTGTTCGATGCAGTGCTTCTTGTAGGCCTCGAGGTGTTCCATCCAACCCTTTTTGATCAGCTTGATGACCCAGCGCGGATCGAGGTCGATGCAGAAGCAAATGCCGCCCCGGTGCTGGGCGAGGTGCTCGACCGCCAGCCGCAATCGCCGCGGGCCGCTGGGGCCGAGCATCAGCCAATTCGAGCCCAGCGGAAAATACTCCTCCGGCAGCGTGTCGCTGAACAGCGAATAGTCGATCCGGAAGTCCTCGACGGCGATCCGGCTCTTGGGCACGCCCGTCGTGCCGCCGGTTTCAAACACGTAGATCGGCTTGTCGGCCAGTGCCCTTGGCGCCCATCGCCGCACAGGTCCGCCGCGGAGCCACTCGTCCTCGAACGGCGGGAATTTCTTCAGGTCGTCGAACGATCGGATCTCGGTCAGCGGGTCGAACTTCAGCTCGCGCTTCTTGCCGAGCCAGAATGGGCATCCGGTCGACTCATGAAAGTGCCAGGCGACGATTTCGACGGTATGAGCGTCGAGCCGCTCGCGAGCCGCTTGGACGGCGGCGGCAATGTCGATATCCCCAGCGCGATCGGACATGCTCAAAGCCCCTGAGGTGCGTGCAACGGCAACAGCGAAGGCGCAACTGCTGACGCCGCCGCACGGGAGTTACGCGCCGAGCGCACTGGCGGGGCCGCGCGCCGACATGCCCTTCGGCCGAACGGACGGCTGCGAACAAGCGCACGGCTTGCCCAGTCGGCATTGACCATACCGCAAAGACTGGCCAAAAACAACGGCTCGCCGCCGTCGTTTAAGCGGAGGCGTGTCCCTGCTGCGGATTGCTGCTGAGTTGCGCAAGCACCTGGATAACGCCGTTCAGATGGGCCAGCCGGGGCCCAAAGCGATCGACGAATTCATTCAACATGAACTCGCCGTAAACCATGTCGTCGGCCGCGTCCTTGACTTCCGCCGTCATCCGTTCCAGGTATTCGACCTGCACGCGGCTGAGGGCCTCGGCGGCCTCGCGGCAGGCGCTAGACAGTTCCGGATTCGCCTTTTTCCACTGATGAAGCTCCTGCAGGCGCTGCTTGTGGGCCGTGGCCATGATGCCCACCAGCTCCTCCAGCAGTTCGTTCGTCCGATCCTGCGCGGCCAACACCTCGCGCAACAGCTCCGTCTGTTCAGTCGCCGTGTG
>QEVI01000267.1 GCA_003576855.1 Planctomycetota bacterium | reverse complement strand
CACCCCTCGACGTGGGCCCGCACCGGTTCGTCGCCGAGCCAGCGCTCGATATCGTCGGCCAGCGCGCGGGCCGAGGCGTAGCGATTCTCCGGCGCGGCGGCGAGGGCCTTCATGCAGATCGAAGCCAGCGGCGGCGGCAGCCAGCGGACCCGCTGGCGAGGCGGAACGATCGCACCGCGGTCGATCCGCTCCATCATGACGCCCACGTCGTCGTCGGGCCCGTGGGGCAGCGCGCCGGTAAGCAAGTGGTACAGCGTCGCCCCCAGGCTGTAGACGTCGGTCGCCGGCGTCAGTTCATCGTTACGCCCGGCGGCTTGTTCGGGGCTCATGTACGCCGGGGTTCCGATGGTCGTGCCGATCCGCGTTTCGCTGCCGCCGCCATCGAGTTGGAGCTTGGGGACCATACGGGTCGTCAGTGCGACGTCTTCGTCGCTGCCGATGACCTTGGCCAATCCCCAATCGACGACCAGCGTCTCGCCGTATTTGCCGACCATGATGTTCGCGGGCTTCAGGTCGCGGTGGAGCACGCCTTTGCTATGGGCGTAATCGACGGCGTTGCAGACATCGACGAAGCGCTTGAGCAGTTTTCGGAGCTCCGGCATCCGCTGCCGCGGCCCGGCGCCTTCGAGGCGATGAAACCGCTCGATCACGTCGAGCAGGCTTTCGCCCCGTATCAGTCGCATGGCGTAGTAGGGCCGGCCTGTCGCGTCGGCGCCCATGGCGTACACCGGCGCGACGCCTGGGTGCTCCAGTCGCCCGGTGATGCGGGCTTCCAGCAGGAAGCGGGCCCGGCAATCGTCGTCGTCGGCCCATTGCGAGCGGATTTGCTTCAGCGCGACCGTGCGGTCGATTTCCTGGTCGCGGGCCAGGTAGACCACGCCGAGGCCGCCTTGGGCGTGAACCTGTTGAATGGCAAACCGTTCGCCGGGCGTCAGTCCGGGCGGCAGGGCGGTCGGGGCCGGGCGGACCCGGGGCGGCTCGCCGAACGTATCGACCAGCGTTTCGCTCGCCAGCGCCACGTCGGAGACGTGCGGCGCCAGCAGCCGCTGGATCGAATCGGGAAGCGCCCGGAGGCGGGCATTTACGGGGTGTGCGCACGTGTCGGCCGCATGCCGCTGCAACGAATCGGCAAGCTGCCGAACGCTGTCCGGCGATAACTGCGCGCGGGCCGAGAGGACCTCCAGCAGCGGCCGCTGCGGCTCGACGAGCCACTGGCGCAATGCCGCCTCCAGTTGCGCGTCGCTTAGCAGATGCTGCTGCCGAACAAGCGTGCACAGCAGCACATCTCGGGGATTCAACGAGGCCATGCCGATGGTTGTAACACTCGGCGCCAGCACGGGCCACATGCATCGCGCGGCGTCTCCGTTGGGGCGTCATACATCATATATAGCCTCGCGTCTCCGGCGGGGGCTGTTCTACCAAACTTGAATTTGTCGTGATGGGACGCGATCCTTGGTTTGGCCCCCGGCCAGAGGCCGGGGCTATCTATCGGCCGCCGGCCGGAGGCTGGGGCTATATAGGTCATAAGCGGCTTGATGCTGTTTTCTCGAATTCCTTTTGCAGTGGGAGGCCGCGGTCTGCAATAATCACCGGACCGCTGCGAATTACCGGGAACTTGTCTCCCGCAGCGGCGTCTATCGTAGAGTCGGCCGTTCGTTTTTCGCGCGCTAACCTAACGGAGAAGAACCATGCGTGCACTCGGAGCAGGTCGGTGGGCGTTTTTCGTGGCGTGTTTCGTGGCGGCTGCGTGCTGGTCGGCCAGCGGCCACGGGGAGCCGGCGTCCGACGCCGACGCACAATTCAGGGTTTCCGTTTTAGAACTGGAAACGCAAAGCCAGTCGGCCAGCGCCGATGCCGCCGCCTGCGAAGAGGGCCAGTGCCCCGCCGAAGCCTGTTCCGAGGAGTGTGCCAAGGACGCCGCGGGCGAGGCCTGTTCCGAGGAGTGCGAAAAGGAGGCTGCCGCCGAAGCCGCCGTCGCCGTGCAAAGCGAAGCCAAGTCTAGCGAGCAGGCCGCCAGCGCCGGCGAAGCGGCCGCCGCCGCCGAGGCCGACCCCGATATCGTCCGCCCCACGCACAAGCAGACGCTCGTCATTTCGGTCAACACCGGCGACCTGCCGCAAACGACGCTCAACAGCTTCTGCCTGACCGCTGATGGGCGCATCCTCGCCGCCTGCGGCGAAGGGCCGGGCGAAGTCCGCGTATTTCGCGGCGACGGCTCGTACGTCGAAAGCTGGGAAGTGCCCGTGCGGCCCGACGCGATCAACGTCGGTTCGGACGGCCACGTGTACATCGCCGGCGGCGGCCAGCTCTTGCGCCTCGACGGCAGCGGCAAGGTGCTCCATCGGTCCGAGTCGCCCCACGCCGCGCAACTCCTCAACAGCAAGGACCAGCTTCGCCAGGAGATCATCGAACAGCACAAGCAAATGGCCGGCCAGTTCACGCAGCAGATCGAGCGCTACGAGAAACTGATCGCCGACCTGGAGGAGAAGATCGCCGCTACCAAGGAAAAGGGCGAAGAGCCGTCCAAGGCCGATGCGCGCCGCCTGGAATCGTTCGGCCAGATGAAGAAGCAGTTCGAGGAGATGGCCGAGCAATACGGCGGGAAGGAACTCACCGAGGAGGAGATCGACCAGCAAGTCAAGTCGTCGCTCGATTACAAGCTCCGCGTCGCTTCGATCAGCGAGGCGGGCGGCGACGTGTACCTGGCGACCTGCGCTGCGGCCGGGTACGGCTTCTGCGTGTGGAAGCTGGATCACGACTTCCAGCAGGGCAAGGTGATCGTCTCCGACCTTCGCGGTTGCTGCGGTCAGATGGACGTGCAGTGCTGCGACGCCGGCATCTTCGTGGCCGAGAACGCTCGCCATCGCGTCGCCTGCTACGACAAGGACGGCAAGTTGACCCAGGCGTGGGGCCAGCAGGCCCGCACCGGCCTAGACGGCTTCGGCAGTTGCTGCAACCCGATGAACGTCGCCCTGGGGGCCGACGGCTCGATCTACACGGCCGAATCCGAACTCGGCCGCGTGAAGCGCTTCAACCCTGAGGGCGAGCTCGTGGACCTGGTCGGCAAGGTCGACATCGTGCCGGGTTGCAAGAAGGTCGCCATCGCCGTGGACAAGACGGGCGACAACGTCTTCATGCTCGACATCAGCCGCCATCACATCGTGAAGATGGAGCGGCTGGCCGCGGGCGAGCAGATCGCCTACTTCGAACGCCGCTCCGGTGCGGCCGACGACGAGGCCGGCGGCGGCTCGCTGGGCGGCGCGTTGCTGCGGATCTTCCTTGGCGACTGACGCCGTTCTGCCGACGATCGATCGCAATCATTGCCGCAAGCATTGCCGGACGCGGGCGCTGCCCGAGCGCGCGTCCGGTTCTCTCCTGTTGCCGCCGTTATCTCGCATAAGGAGTCATGACGTGTCGCTCACACGTTTAACGACAGCGCCCGTAAAGCTCTGCGCGCTGGTGGTATTGGCCGGCGCCGCCGCGGCGCCGGCCGGGGCCGTTGATGCCGCCGCCGCCGAGCCGTTCTCGCTGGTGGTGATGGACCCGCTGGCTGCGCCCCTTTCCTGCCCCTGCGTCGCCGGCTACGCGCAGCGCAAGTACGAAGTCCTCGCGGCCCGCCTGGAGAAGACTCTTGCCCGGCCGGTGACGCTCACCTTCGCCGAGTCGTTGGAGAAGGCGTTCAAAAAGGAAAACTGCTCGACGGCCCACCTGGTCATCGGCAAGGACTCGGTCGTCCGGGCCGACGCCGACAAGGCGGGCCTCGACGTTCGGCCGCTCGCCCAGCTCACCGGGCTGGACGGCAAGACGACGCAAACCGGCCTGATCGTCGTGCCGGCGAAGGATCCTGCCCAGAGCGTCGCCGACTTAAAAGGCTATCGCATCATCTTCGGGCCGTCGGATTGCAGCGAGAAATCCTCCGCCGCGCGGACGATGCTGGAAGCGGCCGGCGTGGCGATGCCACCGCCGGAGGAAGTCGAAGTCAGCGCCGCCTGTAGCGACGGCGCCTGCAAGATCCTCGAATGGGGCGAAGGCGTTCGCGGCGCGGCCGTCATCTCCAGCTATGCGGCGCCGCTGCTGGAAGGGTGCGGCACGATCAAGAAGGGGGACCTGCGCGTCGTCGCCGAGACCGAGCCGGTGCCGTTCATCACCGCGTTCATCACCGACAAGGCCGCGGCGGCTGACGCCGAAGCTGTCGCCGCGTTGCTGTTGGAATCAGGCGGCGACCCGGAACTGCTGACTGCGCTGGAATCGATGCTCGGCTTCGTGCCGCTGGAGGATGATTACCCGCATCAAGACGCCGCGCAAGGCGGCGACGCTGGTACGCCGGTTGACGAGGCGTCGGCCGGGCCGGCGGAGGACGCCTCCGCCTCGGCGTGGCCTGGCTGGCGGGGCCCCAACCGCGACGCCCGGAGCCCCTGGCTGCCGGAGCGACTGCCGGCTCAGCCGCGCTTCGTGTGGCGGCAACCGCTGGCCCGCTCTGGCTTGGGCGGCGTCGCGGCGACCGACCAGTACGTCGTCATCGGCGATCGCGACGCCGCCAACGTCATGGACGTATGGCGATGCTACGCGGCGGCCAGCGGCGAGCCGCTGTGGACCGTCGAGTACCCGGCGCCCGGCAAGCTCGACTACGACAACGTCCCGCGGGCCACGCCGCAGATTGCCGGCGAGACGGCGTACGTCTGCGGGGCGTTCGGCGACTTGCGGGCGATCGACTTGGCCAGCGGGGCGGTGCTCTGGGAGACCAACATCCGCCAGCAATTCGCCGCCGAGGACGAATTGATCTGGGGCAGTTGCGCGTCGCCGCTGGTAGTCGACGAGCTGGTTATCATCAATCCCGGCGCGCCGCGGGCGTCGTGGGTGGCGCTCGACGCGTACAGCGGAGAAGTCGTGTGGGAGTCGCCGGGCGACATCCACGCCTTCGCTTCGCCGATTGTGGCCACGCTCGGCGGCGTGCGGCAAGTCGTGGCCTTCGACCGCACGACGCTGGCTGGCTGCGACGTAGCCACCGGCCGCCGGCTGTGGACGCTCCAGCCGCCGTATCCCGGCGACTTCAACGTCCCCACGCCCGTGGTCGTCGGCGACCGCCTGCTGACGGTGAGCGAGAACAACGGCGCGCGGCTCTACGCCTTCGACGAGAAGGGAACGATCCGCCGCGAACCGGTCGCCGTGTTCGGCGACCTCCGGCCGGACATGAGCACGCCCGTCGTCGTGGGCGGTCGCGTGTTTTGCGTGTGGGACAAGCTGTATTGCCTCGATGCCACGAGTCTTAAGAAGCGCTGGATCGGCGAGGACGACGCGCTGGCTGATTACGCGCCGGTGATTGCCTCGGAAGATCGTCTGCTGATCCTGGGCCGCGGCGGTGAGCTGTTGCTCGTCGACGCCCAAGCCGACTCGTTCCGCATCATCTCGCGGCTGCGGCTGTTCGAGGACGAGCTGGAGCGCGAGGCCAATCCGTTTGCTCACCCGGCGCTGGTCGGCACGCGGCTGTACGTCCGCGGCGAACGCGAACTGGCCTGCATCGAGCTGGCCCCCGTAAGCAAAACGCAAGCGGAGCAGTAAAGGCGTCGGGTTTGAGACCCCCTTCAGCCGCGAGACAACGACCCGCCGGAGCGGCAAAGGAAGGTCTCAAGGCATCTGCTTGTAGCCGCACCGAAACCGCTTGCTCCCTGGCATTCTGCCGTTCCAGCGCCGCTCCGGCGGGTCGTTGACCCGCGGCTAGCGTTCGGCCGCTCCGGCGGGTCGTTGACCCGCGGCTTTATCAGGGTCAATGCCGGTTTTCCCTGTTTTCCTATGTTCGCCAATCCTCCGCATGTCGTAGGGCTGGAGGGGCGCGCGGCGGGCGGCCGATAAGCCCTGTGTGCGCCGCTCTGGATGGCCGACCGCACGAAGGCGGCGGCCGGCGGGATGTACGCCCGCGGAGGATCCCGCAGCCGGTCGGGCCTGGCGCAAAACCTTGCCGTTGCAAGGTTTGGAACGCAACAGCACCAGCTAGGGGGAATTGCATGCATTGGCGCTGGCCCGAGCTACGTTGGATGCGCACGCAGACGCCCGAACGTGGCCGTCGGGCTCGGCTGGCCCTCCCTGGGGCGCTGATCATTGGGGCCCAGAAAAGCGGGACGTCGGCCCTGGCGGCCTATCTTGCCCAGCACCCCCGCGTGCTCCTGGCTAAGCAGAAGGAACTGGAGTTCTTCGGCAGCGATCTGCGGTATGGGTACGGCCTCGACTGGTACGCCGACCAGTGGCCCGACGGGTCGCGCCGCTTGATTCGCCTCGAGGCCTCGCCGCAGTACATGATCGTCCCCCGGGCCGCTGCCCGGATTCGCTGCGACCTGCCCGAGGTCCGGCTGATCGCGCTGGTTCGCGACCCGGCTGAACGGGCGTACTCGGCGTGGCAGATGTACCGGCGGCAGCTTGCCGAGGACCCGCTGTTCTACAGAAAGCTGATCGGGGCCCATTACACGGCCGAGGAGGCCGCGGCCCTGGTGCGGCGCACGGCGGAAGAGCTGGACGATTTCTGGTTGGCCGTCCGCCGCGAGGCGTTTTGCATCGAACGGGGCGAAACGATGGAGTGGAGCGTCGTCGAACTGGGGTTGTACGGCCCGCAGTTGCAGCGCT
>QEVI01000266.1 GCA_003576855.1 Planctomycetota bacterium | reverse complement strand
CTATCGCGAGTTCGACACCATCGAACTGGCCTTATATCACCAACTTGGACATCTGCCCCAACCAGAATTCACCCACGAATTCTGCTGAGAAGGCGAAAATTTTGATCCGCGTCACGTACAACTTCAAGCCGAAAAAGGGGCCGAAGCGCGCGGGAACGCCGCTAGAGTTAGTGCTCGTGGCACATAAAAGGTAGGTAGTCTGGAGTCGCTGAGTCTTGAAAGTACGAAGCCTCGCTTAGTTACCCTGTGACATTTAGCCCCCCCTTGAAGACGCATCGCATGGTCTACAAGGCGCTGGGAACTCTTATTGCAGCAATGGCATTGGCGAACGCCATCGCAGCGAGCGCGGCAACGTTTCGAAGACTTGGAAGCATAAACGGAGGACCAGATTACGTAAGCCCCGACGGAGCCACTGCTGCGAATCTCTCCGCCGATGAAACGTGATTACCAGCCAAACGTCGCGACGGGCCTCGGCGCCAATTGGTGTTCTCGATCAACTGGTAGATTCGTGACACGCGCACGCCAGACGACTCGTACAAAACGCAGCAAAAAGCGCTGACGTAATGCGGCGCATGCAAGATCGACGAAACAGGCCGCCCGGCGACGCTGCGAGCCATCCCTCAGTACGCGTTCTCCTGCCGCAGCACTACCAGCGCCGTCTTGACGAGGATCTTCACATCCATCCATAGCGACCACTCGCGGATGTAGCGGTGGTCGTACTCGATGCGGCGCTCCATCTTTTCGAGCGTTTCCGTCTCGCCGCGCCAGCCGTTTACTTGCGCCAGGCCCGTGATGCCCGGCTTCACCTTGTGGCGCAGCATGTAGCCGTCGATCATGGCCCGGTACTGCTCGTTGTGCGCCGTGGCGTGCGGCCGCGGGCCGACCAGCGACATGCTGCCCCCCAGCACGTTGAACAACTGCGGCAATTCGTCGAGCGAGGTCTTCCGCAGGATCCGCCCCACGGGCGTAATGCGGTCGTCGTCGCGCGAGGCCTGCTTGACCTGGCCGCCGTCTTCCATCACTCGCATGCTGCGAAACTTCCAGACGCGAATCTCCTCGCCCGATAGGCCGTAGCGCTTCTGCCGGAAGAACACCGGCCCCGGCGAGGTCAGCTTCACGGCCAGCGCGATGATCGCCATGGGGACGGCCAGCGCCGCCAGCAAGGCGCCGCCGACGAGCAGGTCGAACCCCCGCTTGAGCACGCCGTCGATGCCGCTGATGGGCGTCTCGAACACGCTCACCACCGGCAGCCCGTCGATCTGGTTCCACCGCGCGTGCAGCATCTGGAATACGAAGAAGTCAGGGACGATGTACACCGAGGCGGTCGTGTCGCTCAGTTCGCGGAGGAAGCGCCGAATCCGATCCTCCGCCCGCATCGGGAAGGTGATGAAAACCATGTCCACCTGGCCCGACTTGGCAAGCTGCACCAACTGCTGGAGATTGCCGGCGTGGGGGCGATTCTCGCCGGCCAGCTCCTTGGTGCGCCGCTCCGGCCGGTCGTCGAAGAAACCGACGAACTGCAACCCCAGCTCCGGCGCGTGTTGGATGTTGCGGGCCAGTTGCAGGGCCAGCTTGTTGACGCCGCAGATGGCGAACTGCCGGGTGTTGAAGCCCCGCTTCCGCAAGCTGCGCAAAACCATCCGCAGCACGATGCGGCCGCTGGCCGTGGCGGCCGGCGTGAGGCCCAGCCAGACCATCTTGCTGACGTAGTCGAACTGCGCGTTGTACCGCGTAATGAGACCGACGCCGAGCACGGCGCACGCCGTGTAGATCCAGTTGACCAGCACGCACCACAGTTCGAGCGTGATGTTCGAGCCGCGCCAGTTCCGGTAGAGTCCGCTGACCTCGATCGACGCCTGGTGGACGATGAGCGTCGCGGCCGCCACGACGATGAGCTGCGGCAATTGGGCGCCGGGCGTGTAACCGACGGCCACGATGGCCGCCGCGACGATAGCCGCCGCGTCTGCCAGGCGGTACGCCAAATCGACCAGCGACCGGGTTTGATGAACCTGATAAGGGGTGCTTCCAAACACAAGCTGGCTCCGCCGAAATGCTGCTGCCCGAAGGCGTCCGAAGTTGAGGCCGGAAAAGTGTACGTTTTTCTCGCCGCCCGCGGCCCCGGCGCGACGCTGGCGGGGGCCGCCGGGCGCCCGGCAGAGCGGCTATAAACCGCACGATTGGCCCGATCCGCCGCCCTCGCCGCGCCCTGCTACCCCCGCGCCGGCCCCGTGCGGGATGGGTCGCAGTCGCTGCCGTTCACCGTGTCGCACGCCCCCCAAGCGCCTAGTCGCTGCTCGGCGCCGCCGTGCTATCGAATTGCGCCGCTTGGCGCCGCGGGAACTTTTTCCGCTGGCGGCGCGTCGAAGTCAGCAGCCATGTCTCTGGACCGTCGCTCCTGCCATGGCGTAGAACATGAAAGCGGCCGCCCGCGGGCCGCGCAAGCAGCCATCATGAGCCGCCGTCGCCGCACGGCTTATCCGCCCTACCGATGGGCGCGGCGGACCGCCACGCACGCACGGGCTTCATCATCGACCAACCTGCCAGCCATGCATAACCTCTCCAAGCCCGCCGTTCTGCCCCTGCTTTTTGCCGCTGCCCTCGGCGGATTCCTGCCCCTCGCCCGCACGGCTGCGCCCCACAACGACCGGCAACAGGCTCGCAAGCTAATGGACGACGGCAATTTCAAAGAAGCGCTGGCGAAGTTCCGCGATCTTACGCTGGAGCAGGCCGGCCGATCGTCGCTCGAAACCGCCGAGGACTTCCGCCACGCGCTGGCCTGCCTGCAGCAGCTCAACGCGGTTCACGAAATCGACGAGTATCGCGAGGCCGTGGCGAAACGGCATGCGCAAGACTGGATCGTCCTGGGCGCCGTGGCTCATAGCTATCTCAGCGTGGAGCACAACGGCTTTCTCATCGCCGGCGAGTTCCGGCGCGGCCCGCACCGCGGCGGCGGCAAGGTCGTGCATGCCGCCGAGCGCGACCGGGTGCGCGCCCTGCAGCTTTTTTGGCAGGCCTACGCGCTGTTAAAGAACTCGCCGCAGGCCCAGCCCACGCCCGAGGCCGGCGCCCTGCTCACGCAGTTCGCCGCGGCGCTGCTCAACGGCGGCGGTTATCGTCCGGCCTGGCGCCTGCAGCTACTCACCAACCTCGACGAACTGCCGGACTACGAAGAGGGCTGGCGCCGCCACTACGGCGACATGCACGCCGCGCCAGTCGATGACCACGGCGAACCGATCTTCTACGCCCGGCCTGACGCGTGGGAAGACGCGAACAACGACGGCCAGCGCTGGCGCTGGGTGCTGGCGCTGCGCACGCAGTGGCAGCCTGAGCAGAAGCTCCAGGAGCTGCGCGAGCGGGCCGAGTTCCTCCAATCGCAGTTCGGCGTGCAAACGATGGCCGAATACGGCTGGTGGTTCGCACGGCAGTCGGGCGAGGCGGACGTCGCCAAGGGGACGCTGGCGTTGCACACCCTGGGCGAGGACGAGACGATCGCCAAGCTGGCCACGGGCATTAAGCGATTCAAGCTTCCCGAAGAGCACAATTACATCGCCCTGCACAAGCAAATCGCCGCGGAGGCCACTCCCGGCGACGCCTCTTGGACGACCGCCAAGGCAGCGCTCGCCCAGGAGTTCGAGAACCGCCGGCAATACCCGCGCGCCGCCCAGCTGTGGAAGGATCTCGTCGCCGCCCACCCGCCCAAGACGGAGTACCGCGACCGGCTCGCACAGGTCGTGGATAACTGGGGCCGGTTCGAGCCGGTCGTCATGCAGCCGGCCGGCAAAGGGGCCACGCTCGAGTACCGCTTTCGCAACGGCGAGCGGGTCGAGTTCTCGGCCCGACCCATCAAAGTCCGCGAACTGCTGAACGACCTGAAGGCGTACCTCAAGCGAGATCCCCAGCAGCTCGATTGGCGGCAATTGAACCTCGAGAACCTCGGCTATCGGCTAGTCGTCGAGGGCCAGGAAAAATACCTCGAACCGGAGTCGGCCAACTGGGCCCTCGATCTCGATCCCCCGGAGAACCACTTCGACCGCCGCGTGACCGTGACGACGCCGCTGCAAAAGGCCGGCGCCTATCTCGTCACGGCGACGATGGAAAAAGGCAACACGCACCGCGCCGTCGTTTGGCTGGCCGATACGGCGATCGTCAAGAAGCCGCTTCCGGGCAAGGCACTGTACTACGTCGCCGATGCGACCAGCGGCAAGCCGTTGCCGAAGTGCACCGTCGAGTTCTTCGGCTGGTGGCAGGAGTCGATCGACCAACAGGGGGGCCGCTTTCGCATCCGCACCAAGAACTTCGCTGAGGCGACCGACGAGAGCGGCATGGTGCACCTCTCCGCCGACGAGCAGAACCGCCCCTATCAGTGGCTTGCCATCGCCGCCAACGGCGAAGGCCGGCTCGCCTACCTTGGTTTTAGCGGCGTCTGGCCGGGCGAGTACTACGATCACACGTACAAGCAGGTGAAGGTCTTCACCATCACCGATCGCCCGGTATACCGGCCTGCGCAGGAGGTGCAATTCAAGTTCTGGGTTGCAACCGCGGCGTTCGACCAGCCGGAGCAATCGGACTTCGCCGGTAAGTCGTTCGTAGTGGAAATCCACGATCCCCGCGGCGAGAAAGTCCTTTCGCAGTCGCTGGTCGCCGACGCGCACGGCGGGCTCGCCGGGTCGTGGAAGATCCCCGCCGGCGCCACGCTCGGCCAATACCAGCTTACCGTCGTCAATCACGGCGGCGGCAGCTTCCGCGTCGAAGAGTACAAGAAGCCTGAATTCGAAGTCACGATCGATGCGCCCGCCGAACCCGTGAAGCTGGGCGACAAAATCACGGCGAAGCTTTCGGCCAACTACTACTTCGGCGCACCTGTCGCTGAAGCCCGCGTGAAGTACAAGGTGCTCCGCACGCCCCATGATCAGCCGTGGTTTCCGCCGGCGCCCTGGGACTGGCTCTACGGGCCAGGCTATTGGTGGTTCGCCCAGGACTACGCCTGGTATCCCGGATGGTCGCGCTGGGGCTGTGGCCGACCGTATCCGGCGTGGTTTTGGCGGGCGCCCGAGCAGCCGGAGGTTGTCGCCGAGCGCGAGGCGGCCATCGGCCCGGACGGAACGCTGGAAATCGAGATCGACACGGCCCCCGCCAAGCAGTTCCATCCCGACAAGAACCATAGCTACCAGATTCAGGCGGAGGTGACCGACCAGTCCCGCCGCACGATCGTGGCTGGCGGACAGGTACTCGTCGCGCGGCGGCCGTTCAAGGTCTACGTCTGGACGAATAGCGGCTACTATCGCGCAGGCGATACCATGCAGATCGACATGGCCGCCCGGCGGCTCGATGGCAAGCCGGTCAGCGGCAGCGGCGTCCTGCGGCTGTTGAAGATCGCCTACGAAGAGGGAAAACCGGTCGAGAACGAGGTCGCTCGCTGGGACGTCGCCGCCGACGCCGATGGCCGAGCCCAACTGCAGATCAAAGCCTCCGATCCCGGTCAGTACAGGCTTTCATACAAGGTGACGCACCGATCAGAAAGGGAAGGGGCGGAGCCCGTCACCATCGAAGGCGGACAGGTCGTCGTGATCCGCGGCGAGGGATTCGACGGCGGAGACTTCCGCTTCAACGACGTGGAAATCGTCGCCGACAAACGCGAGTACGCGCCCGGCGAAAAGGCTAAGCTCCAAATCAGCGCCGACCGGGCTGGCGCCGCGGTGCTGCTGTTCGTACGCCCGGCCAACGGCGTCTACCAGCCGCCGCAACTGCTCCACCTGAAAGGCAAGAGCGCCGTCGTCGAAGTGGAAGTCGCCCAGCGCGACATGCCCAATTTCTTCGTCGAGGCCGTCACCGTCCACGGCGGCCGACTTCACACGGCCGTACACGAAGTGTTCGTTCCCCCGGCCAGTCGCGTGTTCGACGTCGAGGTGCTTCCGTCGACCGAAGCGTATTTGCCCGGCCAGCGGGCCAAGGTGCAACTGAAGCTTACGGCGCCCGATGGCAAGCCGGTCGCCGGTTCAATCGTGCTGGCCGTCTACGACAAAGCGCTCGACTACATCGCCGGCGGCGGCAATGTGCCCGACATCCGCGAGTTCTTCTGGAAGTGGCGCCGCAGCCACGATCCGCAAGCCGAAACAAACCTCGGCCGCGTGGAATACCCGGTCGCCAAGAACAACGAAAAACAGATGCAGAACCTCGGCGTGTTCGGCGAAAGCGTCGCCGATCAGTCGCAGTTATGGAACAACGGAAGGTATTTCTCGCGCGCAGCCGGCAGCGCCGGCGGCATGACTCGCGGAATGGCGCTGGGAGCGCCGCTGTCGATGGCCGAGGGCGCGGCGCTGCCTGCCCCCGCTGCCGCCGCGATGCCCGCCGACGCCCTCAAGGACGCGGCCGGCGAGGCCGCCGCCGAATCCGCCACGGCGACGCCCGCCATCCGGCAGAACTTCGCCGATTCCGCCAAGTGGGTCGCGTCGCTCCAGGCCAACGCCGAGGGCATCGCCGAAGTCCAGTTCGACATGCCGGAAAACCTCACTGCCTGGTCCATTCATGCCTGGGGCATGGGCCCCGGCACGCGCGTCGGCGAAGGCGCCGCCGAAGTCGTCACTCGCAAGAACATCATCGTGCGGCTCCAGGCGCCCCGGTTCTTCGT
>QEVI01000265.1 GCA_003576855.1 Planctomycetota bacterium | reverse complement strand
GTCAGATCCAGTGTCGCGCGCGAGGCCGTGAGCATGTACTCGACAGGCTTGCGCAGCGGCCAGCAGCCGCCCAGCCACGGGTTCGTGTAGTTGACGCTCGGGATCTTCGCGGGCAGGTTCTTGTGCCGCTCGCCGAAGGTCTCGGGAATCTCCTCCGGGGTATAGCAGCGCGGCGTGGCATAGCGGTAGAGGCTCGTCTCGGTGAGGAAGCCGGCCATGTTGTGGAAGTCCGGGCCGCCCCGCATGCTGCCGTTCCACCAGATGTCGTACAGCATGTGGCTGCTGTAGCCGGGCTTCTCCTCCTCGTCGAAGCGCTTCCGCATCGCCTCGCCAATCTGGTTGATGGTGCTCACGACCAGCGGATCCAGGTTCGGGTTCACCGGGTCCTTCATCGGCGGGCCCCAGATGCGGCTCGGGAACGGACCGGACTGGTGGTGGTTGTAGACCACCTGCGGGTACCACACCTTGTAGAGCTGCCGCGCCACGGCCTGCGTCTCGACCTGCGTGAACATCGCCGGAATGGAGTGACTATGCGACATCGTCCAGTGGTTTCCTTTCTCTGGCGCGCCGTCGGGCGGCGACTGGCGTTGACGACTCTCCGTTGGCACGTCCTGCACGAGAGGCAATGCACCGACCAGCGACCGGCGTCCTTGCCGCCGAACGAACAAAACGCTCAGCGGCGACACGGTAAAACCGGAGCCTGGCATAGCTCTTGGCGAGCAATCCTTCCAGTCTAGTAGAACTTGAACTTTTTTCTAGCGACCGGCGCGGTTTGCCAGACAATTTCGGCGGCCCTAAAGTCTGTGCGGCGTCGTCCCGATGCGTAAGGTACTCCGGCGGCGAGGGTTCGCCGCGGCGCCCTCGCTAACGGCGCAAACCTTAACGTTCCCGCGTCACAGGCACCCCCCGATAAACCGCCTCGGCATGGACGCCCCGACCAGTAAAGCGTTACCAGCCTTCGGGTTTCTTACGGTACTGGAAAGCGCGGGCCACGGCCTGTTTGGCGGTTACCTGGTGCTATCGCCCCAGGGCCGGCCGCTGGAGTTCCGTTGCACGACGCCGGTCGTTGCTACTCGCGCTCAGGAAATCCTCTACGGGCCGACGCTGCAACCCTACTTGCTTGGCGAAGTAATCGGCCCTGCGCTGCTCAATGGCGCGGAGCTTCCCGTCGCCGCACTGCTGACCGACCAGCGCGACATGCTTGGCCTGGCGCTGGTGCGCCACGAAGAGCTGTTGCTGATCGAGCCGCTGCAGCGGCGCGAGGCCGAGCCGTCCCGCGAACTGGCGCTGCCCTCGAGCCCCGCCGTGGGCGGTGCATCGGCCGTGCTTGGCGGCTGTCGGGTGACGGCGGCTGCCACTTCGGTTCTCAGCGCCGAATCGCTGCACGCATTGCTCGAGCCGCTGACGGCGCACGTGTATCTCGCCGAGCCGTTTGATCGGATCCGCGCGGCGCTGCTCGAGGCGCAACAAGCCACGCTGGACGCCGCGGAGCTTGACGATGACCATGCCGCCGCTGCCTAGTGCAGAAGGAAACCGGCGCGGGACCGCTGCGCGAGGCGGACCAGGCGTCGCCGTGCTCGACCGCGGCGCATTGGTCGGATCATGCAACATCCGTACTGAAGCCGTTGATCTCAGCAGCGTGGGGCCCCGACTTCATCGCAGCCGCGAACTAGCCGCGCAACGGCCCGAAGCGTTCGGCATCCCGCTGCCGACGCTTCGGCCACGGGTCGTCGGTCGGGTGTTGCCCGAGGGCCGAGAGGCGCTTTGCACGCCGGCGCCGCAGCGTCGCGGCGGGCAGCCCCGCCCAGCGGGCGACGCGACGCCGCCTGATCCGCCGCAGCGGTTCACGCGCATCGTCCCGCCGCGGGATGTGGTAAAGCTGGAGGATCGGCTTGCCTACCTGTTGCAGCCGCCGCTGGAGAACTTGCTAACGGTCGAAGCGCTTGCGTTTCCGTTTCGACCGTTTCCGTATCAGCTCGACGGCGTCGCGTACCTCTATCCGCGCCGCGAAGCGGTGCTGGCCGACGAAATGGGCCTGGGCAAGACGATGCAAACCGTCGTCGCGCTGCGGCTGCTGGCCAGGCAAGGGCACGTTCGCCGAGCACTGCTGATCTGCCCGAAGCCGCTGGTGACCAATTGGCGACGAGAGTTCGCCATCTGGGCGCCGGAGCTTCCGGTAACGGTCGTCGAGGGAAGCCTCGCCCAACGCGATTGGCTGTGGAATAACGCCGTCCAGGGGGTGTTGCTTGCCAACTACGAAATCGTCGTGCGCGACCGCCGCCATGCCGTCGAAGCCGGCCAGCCGTACGATCTGGTCGTGGTCGACGAGGCGCAGCGGATCAAGAACCGCGACGGCGCCACCAACGAAGCGGTCTGTTCCCTGCCGCGCACGCGAAGCTGGGCCCTGACCGGCACGCCGATCGAAAACTCGGCCGACGACCTGGTCGGCATTTTCGACTTCGTCTCGCCCGGGCGGCTGCGACCGCACATGAAGACGCCGGCCATCCGCCGCGCCGTGGCCGACCATGTTCTCCGCCGCACGAAAGAGCACGTCCTGACGCAGTTGCCGCCGAAGCTGTTCCGCGACGCGGAGTTGACGCTCACGCCCGAACAGTGGGAGACCTACCAGCGGGCCGAACGCGACGGCGTCGTCCGGCTGAACCACCTGGGGACCGAGCTGACGATCCAGCACGTGTTCGAGCTCATTCTGCGGCTGAAGCAGATCTGCAACTTCGACCCCGCCACCGGCGCCAGCGCCAAGCTCGACCGGCTGGAAGCCGATCTGGAGGAGTGCGCCGCCAGCGGCCGCAAGGCGATCGTCTTCAGCCAATGGGTCGATACCATCGATCAATTGAGCCGACGGCTATCGCGGTTCGGCCCGCTCGAGTACCACGGCCGCGTACCGACGAGGCTTCGGGACAGCGTCATCGAGCAGTTCCGCAGCGACCCGCAGCGCCAGGTACTGCTGATGAGCTACGGCGCCGGGAGCGTGGGGCTAAACTTGCAATTCGCCAGTTACGTCTTCCTGTTCGACAGGTGGTGGAACCCGGCCGTCGAGGATCAGGCCGTCAATCGCGCCCACCGCATCGGGGCGTCCGGTCCCGTGACGATCAGCCGATTTTTGGCGGTCGGCACGATCGAAGAGCGGATCGACCGCGTGCTGGCCGAGAAGCGGGAACTGTTCAGCGCCGTGTTCGACGGCGAACCGGGCGCCGCCAGCATGGGCTTGTCGCGCGAGGAGATTTTCGGGTTGTTCAAGCTGAAGTTCCCCGAAGCGGCATGAAGGCCGCGGTTATTGACCCCTGCACAGAAAACGACCTCCTTCCGGCTGAAAGCTGACAGCTAATAGGTGACGGCTATTGCCCGACGGCTGCTCGTTGCCGAGGCTGGCCGGTTACGCCGTTCTCAATCAAGCCGCTCGAATCGTCGCAGCAGCGCATCGAGCGATTGTTCAATCTGCGCGATCACGTGCGGCTCCAGCCGCGCGTCGGCGGGCTCGAACCCGCTCCACCACTGAAGCCGCACTGGCCAGGCGCCAAGCTCGGCGGCCTGTGCGATGCGTTGCTGGATTCGCAGGGCCCAGAAGGCGCCCCAGCCGTCGCGCAGGGCACACCATCGCTCGCTGAGTCGGGGCAGGGGAGGGGCATCGGCGCCGCGGCGCTCCGTGCTACCGCGGCGCGTAGCGCGGGCAATCAGCGTCGCCGCGACGACGCACAGTGCGATCAACGCCATGCCGGCCAGATGCCTATGGCCCGCGCTGGCGACGTCGAAAAGTTGCGGCGACAGGATCAAGACCTGTCCTGCCGCGAAAAGCACCGCGGCAGGCGCCAGTCGGGTGGGCAAATAGTTCAGCAGTCCCAGCGCCACCAGCGCCCACAGCAACAGCTTCCAGGCTGCGAAGAGCTCGAGCCTTTCGCCCGATGGCGCCACCAGGGCCTGGCCGGCCGGCACCAACAGCACGAGCCATAGCGACGCCACGATCCATTGCCATCCCCGATCTTGGGGCCGCTTGGCGCCCAGGACCGCCATGAGCGGACTGAACGTGCCCACGGCCGCCAGGTAGCGCAACAGCGACGCCCACAGCGCTGGCGTGGCCGGCCGCGTCGCCAGGTACAAGTCCGTGGCCAGTAGCGCCAAGGCGGCCGCCAGGGCCCACAAAGCCGGTGCGGCAAGCGTCGTGCCTCGAACGCGACGAAACAGCACGACCGCCGCGACCGCGACGACGAGGTCCAGCGTAACGGCCGTCGCCACAAGCCAATTACCGTCCGACAGCGTTATCACCGGCAAGTCCGCCACGTTTTTTGCCGCCCTAACGGCGCCGTCCCGGCTTATGGCGCCGGGCGCCCAAAGCACAGATAGCCGACGACCACGGCGCCCCATTCCACATGGCCGCCAGGTCTCGACGAGCCCTTCGCGGGCGGCCATCGCGGGCTCGTCCGATTGTATCGTCGGCGCAAACTCAAAAGGTCGGGCAAAACCTCCGCGTGGCGTTTGCACCACTACGCTCGGTGACGCATGTTTCGACATCGAAACGGCGTGGCCCGCTTGCGGCGGCCCTGCCGCACGACTCCCCCGCGGATGACCTCCCCATGCGCTCGCTTACCCTGCTAGCCGTACTTGCTGCCCTGGCCCCGGCCGCGCCCGCATACGCCCGGTTGTTTTGGCAAACCTACGGCGCCACAGTCGCCACGCCGCAGGGCTGCGACTGGAATATCAACCAGGATTACTTCGTACCCCGGCATTGCGATTCCGGTCGGTACGACCTCCTGAGTGCGTGCAAAACCCTACACACCCGTTCCGCCGCGTGCAAGAACCTGCACCCCCTCTATAGCGGCTACTGCACGCCGTACGGCGCCTGTCGATACCGCTGGCGCGACCACGTGTACAAAGTCCACTGCGGCTGCACGCCGCTGAAGTGTGAATTCGGCCCTTGGCATCTCGACCGTTGCCGAAAGCACCTGCGGGCTTTCAAACTAGAACACCGCGGCGATTGTTGCCCGGCGGAGTTCGAGGCTTGCGCCCTGGCGGAGCTTGCTCAGGACGCGTTTCTGGCCATCGACGGCGATCCACTGCCTAACGTGGAACCGTTGGGCGGCGTCCTGCTGGGCAGCATTGCGGCGCTGCCGGCCGGTTCGGGCTCTGCCGGCGGCCCTTCCGCGGCAGTTGGCGGACTACCGGCGCCGGCGGCGGCGACACAGTCGATTCTGCCGTCGCTGGGCCTCACGCCGCCCGCGACCGCGCCCGCCAAGGGGGCCCTGTCACCGGTGTCATCCTTCTAGAAGCGTAACGACTCGCATTCACTAACGCCGCGACCAGCACGGGCGGCGTAGAAAACCACTAGCAAGGCCTGGAGCATCGGCGCCGCCAACTGGGGAGTGAGGCGGGAGCTGCGGCTCGAGGCCACGATAGAGGCGGGCGGAGTCCGGCGACGGATTCCGCCCGCCTTTGATGTTCGCTGCCTTCGGCGGGCGGCGCTGGGTCCAGCCAGTGCGGTCGACTGGCAAAACGCGCAGAATCGACTTCAGCGATTCACCGATTTCGGTCGATACATCCTCTATCGACTGACGGGAGGGCGAAACACCTCGCGGTGTTTTGCTTCAGGATAAAGGTCGCGGCAAGACGACGGATCGACTTGCCGCGACCTTTTTTTGCGCGCATGAAACCCTATTTGGACGCCGGTTGCGGCGCGGCGCCGCCCGCGGGCCCAGGCGCCGGCGTCGACGTCGTGAGGGCCGGCGTCGTTACGGCCGGCGCCGGCGTGGGGGGGACGACCCCGCCGAGTTCCTTCAAGAGCGTTTCCGCCTCTTTGCGATACATGAACATGCCCGAGCCGGCCTGGGTGAGGACTTGTTCCAGGGCTTTGCGGGCCTGCTCCTTTTGCCCCTTCGACACCAGGATTCGCGCCACCAGGAACGCGGAGTCGGCGTTGAGATTGCCCGCTTGCACGGCACGGGTCAGGAACGAGTCGGATTCCGCCGACCGGTTCAGCTTCGCCAGGATCCAGGACAGCGTGATGTTGGCCTGGGCGTTGTTGGGGAACCGTTCGGCGTTCATCTGGGCGTACCGCAAGGCCTTCTCCTGCTGGGCGAGGTTGGGGCTCTCCGAGAGGATCAGAGCGAGCAGATTGATGGCGCCGGCATTGGAGGGATCGATGCCCAGCACCTTGGTGAGCGCTTCTTCGGCCGCTTCCGGCTGATTGCGCATCTTGGCGACGACGCCGTCGAGCATCAGCGCGGCGACGGAGTTCGGCTGGTTTTGGCGCATCGCGGCCGCCACTTCTTGCGCGCGGTCGAACTGGCTCTGTTGAATGAGCCACTCGGCGTATGCGCGGGCCGTCGCCTCGCTCTTGGCATCTTCCTTGCTTATTTGAGCTTTGGAAGGAGAGCGCGCATGAGCGTCGTCAAAAAAACCGCCGAGCCCTCGCTCGGGAAAACCACCCATACCTTTTTCTACGACATCTCCAAGGAGGGCAAGGCGGCCTTGAAGATGTCCGTCAGCGAATCCCAACCCGGCAACTTGCAGGAGATGCACCGCTCGCTCAAGTCCGGGCAATATTGCTATCGGCATGAGGGACGCTACGTGATGATGTCGCGCCGGGACGGCGAGCAGCTGGGCCTTAAGCCCATTCCGCTGCGCGAGGGGTGGAAGACCTTCCAGGAATTGAACGGCAAGGACGTCGCGCTGGGCGCGCGC
>QEVI01000264.1 GCA_003576855.1 Planctomycetota bacterium | reverse complement strand
GACGACGCCTCGCTCCACGAGGAGTCGAGCCGGCTGGAAGGCCAAGACGCCGACGGCCAGCCCCGCAAGCTGATGATCGTCGAATCCGATCACAAAATGCAGGACGTGTTCCGCGAATTGTTTAAGAAGCAGGGCTACCGGGTGCTCGTCACGAACGATCCGGAGCGGCTGTTTCAGCGAATCAACGACGACGCCAGGGCGTTCGACGCGCTGCTGATCAGCTCCGGCCAGCTTGGCGAACGGGCGCTGGAGGCGTTCAACAAGCTCGCCCAGGACAAACGGACCTCGCAACTGCCGACGGTGCTGCTGTTGGGCGAGAGCCACGCCGCGCTGGCCAGGGACGCGGCGGCCGGCCCCCGGCGGCTGGTGGCCCAGATGCCGCTCAAGTCCCGCGAGCTTCGCGGGGCGATTCTCAAGGCGCTCAACGGCCGGGCCGCGACGGCCTGAGTCGGCTCGCCGTCGCCGCGGCGCCGCCCGCCTTACTGCCGCGCCAGCGCCTTGGCGCGGAACTCGCGGATGGCGGCGACCATCGCCTCCATCGACGGGAAGCGGTCCGCCGGTTCCTTGGCCAGCGCCCGCATCGCAATGTCCGCCAGTTCCTCGGGGATGCGCCGCTGCGGCGCCCGCTGCGCGGGGTGGGGCGGCATCTGGTTGACGATCAGCTCGAACGTCTCTTGGATCTGCTTGCCGCGGAGCGGCTCGGAGAGCGTGAGCGCTTCGTACAGCACGGCCCCCATGCTGTAGACGTCAGTCCGACCGTCGATATCGGCGCCGCCGCCGCGGACCTGTTCGGGCGACATGTACAGCGGCGTACCGGGGCGCTGGTTCATGTCCGTCAGCACCTGGTGCTGCATGTGCCGGGACTTTTCCTCTTCGCCGTCCATGGCCCATACCTTGGCCACGCCCCAGTCCAGCAGAACGGCCTCGCCGAAGGCCCCGACGAGAATGTTCTCCGGCTTGACGTCGCGGTGCACGACGCCATGGGCGTGCGCATACGCCAACCCGTTGCAGACCTGCACCAGCACGCCGAGCATCCGCTCCAGGTTGAATTGCGCAAGCGCCTGCGGGTCGTTCTTGGCCTGCCGTTCGATGATGCTGCGAACGGTCTCGCCTTCGACCTTTTTCATGGTGAAGTAGAGCCGGTCCTCCAGATCGCGGCCCAGGTCGTAGACCGGCACCGTCACCGGATGCTGAAGCTGGGCCGTCACGCGGGCTTCGCGAAGAAAGCGCGACTGCATGTAGTCGTTATTGGCCAAATGGGGATGCAACGTCTTCATCACGACGGTGCGCCCCAGGTTCCGATCGCGACACGTCCGCAGGATGGCCGTCCCGCCCACGGCCAGCGGCTTGAAGGCGGAATAGCGGCCGAAGCCCATCGTCTGGTACGACGGAAAATCGACGTCGGTGTCCGTCACATAGATGTGCGGATAGGCGTCCTGGGCCGGGGACGGGGCCTCGGGCACATCGGTCGGCGGAACGGGCGAGTCGGACATGGCGACGGCTCGTAGCGAGACGGAGAATAACCTGGCGACACGCTCATCGCGCAGGCGTACCGCAGGCGGCGTACCGTAAGTGTAGTGACGGCGCTGCGCGGGACCAGCCGGCCGTGCCTGTTCCGCAGGTCGGAAAAACGGGGGCGGCGTCGGCTCGTGAAGCGCTCCGGCGGCTCGTTGAGCCGCGGCTAGAAGCGACGGATAGTCGAACCCCCCAAATAGCCGCGGCTCAACGAGCCGCCGGGGCGCCCTCGCCCCTGCTCAACTCCCCTTCAATTTCGCCAGCTCGGCTTGCAGCTTATCAATCTCCGCCTGGAGCCGGGCCGGCTCTTGCGGGTCGTCCGGCTGCTTCTTGGCGCCGGCAAGCTGCTGCTGCAGCGTCGTGAGCTTTTGGCGGATTACCTCGATCCGCTTCTTGGCTTTCTTATCCATGGGGCGACTCGACGGGTGCGGCCGCGGCGCCGCCGTCGGCGCCCTGCGGCCCAAGGACATGATGCGCCCGCAGCAGCGCGCCGAGGACGACGATCGCGATAATCGCCGTCCAGCCGATGTTGAGCCACTGGGCGAGATGCGCCCGGAACCGGTTCGCCGCCGCGGTCCTGCCGGCGAGAATCGCCGCGATGAACATCGCCGCCAGCGCCAGCAGCACCTTGACGCCGAACAGCATGTGGTAGGTCGGCGGCAGCTTGTGCCCGGCGTCGCGATACTGGTCGAAGATGGCCAGGAAGTTGAACAGCCCGCTGGCCAGCAACAGAAACGACGCGATGGCGACCCAGCGGGCCCAGGCGCTGCGCCGCCCCGCGTAGCAAGCTTCGGCCCCCGCGGGCGATAGAATCGACCGCATGTAGAACAGCCCGCCGCCGAGAATGATGGCGGACAACACGTGCAGCATCCGGCTGACGACGCGGGCAATCATCGCTCCGTCGATCGCCGGGGAATCGGCGACTTGCGCCAGCGCGGCCATCGCCGCGATCCAGGGGAGAGGCAATTCAGGCATTCCGTAAGTCCGAATACGGGTACAGTGACCGGAGCACGACGCCGCGGTCCCAGGGACCGCGCCGCGGCCGCTCGTAGCGGCCCGACGTTGCGGAACGACGACGCCGCATTTCCTCGAGCAACCGCAAGCCCCGATCGTAAGCCCCGCGGCGACGCCCGTCTACCGCAACGGCTCTTCGCCCCGCGCGGCCATCCAGCGCTGCGCCTCGGCCATGGCGTCCTCCTTCGTGCGCAGGCGTCCTTCGAGCTGTTCATCGCGCAAGTGGCCCAGCAACGCGGCGAAGCGCTGCCCCGCCTGGTAGCCCCACGCGGTGAGGTCGTCGCCGGTGACCAGCGGCGGCGGGTTCCACTCGCCCGCCGGCCGCGCAAGTTGAGCTTGGCATCGCCGCAGCGCCGGATGGTCCGCCGGAAGCACCGACTGGGCCAGGGCCGACAGCTCCCCAAAGCCGTCGTGGACCAGCAACCGCTGAAGCTGCGGCCAAGGCAGTTGGTCGCCCTCGAGCGCCGCCGGCAATTGCGCCAGCAGCCAGCCAATCCGGTGGTTTTCCTTGTTCGTCAGCCGCAGCCGCCGCCCGATCGCTTGGGCCTGCCTCGCGTCGGCCATGCCGAACAACAGCGAAGCGAAACCGCAGGCCACGGTCGAGTTCCCGATCTTTCGCATTCTTCGTTCGGCCGCCTGCCAGCGCTCGTCATTGGCCTCGGCCAGCGGAGCGATCTCGGGCAGCACCGCCCGCATGAGGCCCGATTCGGCCAGCAGCGCCGCGCCGCGCGAACGAGATGCATGAGCCAGCATGCGACGCAGCTCGGCGCCGATCCGTTCGGCGCTGACCTGGAGCACGTCGCCGGCCATCTCGCGGATCGCCGCAAGCGTCGCCGGATCGAGCGCGAAGTTGTACGTCGCCGCGAACCGCACGGCCCGCAGCATCCGCAGCTTGTCTTCGGCGAAACGCTGCCGCGGGTCGCCGATGGCGCGGACCACGCGGGCTTCGAGGTCGTTGACGCCGCCCACGTAGTCGATGATGCGGTCGGCAATCGGGTCGCAGAACAGGCCGTTGATCGTGAAGTCCCGCCGGCGGGCGTCTTCTTCAGCGCTGGTGAACTCCACCGACTCGGGCCGCCGACCGTCCTGGTAGCGGCCGTCGGTGCGAAACGTCGCCACGTCGATCGACTTCAAGTTCCCGCCGCGGACGCTGATCACCCCGAAGGCGGCGCCGATGGCGAGCGTGCGGCGAAAGCCGAACAGCTCGCGGACTTGTTCCGGCAGCGCATTGGTGGCGACGTCGTAATCCTTCGGCGTCCGCCCCAGGAGCTGGTCGCGAACGCAGCCGCCGGCCCACAAGGCTTCGAAGCCTGCGTCGCGCAACCGCTGGACGACGCTCAAGGCGAACTCGCGCTGCGTCTTAGGTCGCCGCTTGCGCACAAACTGTTCTCCCGAAGGCGCGATACGCGGTGCTACGTCGCCAGCAGCGAGCGCATCTTGCGGCTGATCTCCATCGCTCCGTTTCGGCGCTCCGCCTCACTCCACTGGTAAACGTGCTCTTCTCCGGTTGATAAAGCCGCCAGGACGCACTCGGCCAGCGGCGCCCCCAGCGACCGCTCGCACGCCAGCGCGTAGAGCAGCATCTGGTGCTCGTAGCGTTTGGCCAACTCGACGACGCCGCCCGGTTCGATCCGGTTCGTTTTGTAGTCTATCAGCCGCCATCGGCCTTGCGGATCCTGATAAACGCAGTCGATGAAACCGTGGAAAAATCGGCGGCCGGCCGGTTCCCCCTCCAGCGGCCACGGCAGGAGGAATTCAACTTCCCGCCGGACCAGCGGCGCCGTGGCTAGCTCGGCGGCCCGCGGCGTGCGAAGGAACCGGTCGATCAGCCCGGCCGCCTCGGCGGCGCACTTCGCGGCTTCGACGGTCGCCTCCTCGGCGGCGAAAAAGCCGCACAACTCGCGCACGCCGTCCTGCCGTCGCAGGTCGATCCGCTCGAGCACGGCGTGGACCATCTGCCCCAAATCCACGGCCCGCTGGGGACGTCCGCGCCGGCCCCGGCCGACGGGCGCAGCGCTCGTTTCATCGGCCGCCGGCTCGGCCTCCGAGCCGCGCTCCAACTCCCCGCTAATCTGCGAGAAGGAAAACGATCGCCGGGCCTTGCCGTTGGGCGGCGCCGGGTCGCTCGGCCGCGACGCCTGCTCGCCGCCGCGGGAGGCCAGCTCGCGGGTCGCGGCGACCAGCCGCTGCAAGTCGGCGCCGCGCGCTGCGGACGGCGCGGCGTCGTCGATGCGCGGAATCTCCCGCGTCACACGGATCGCCGGCGGAGAAAAACCCGGCGGCAACGGCCGCCGCAGGGTCCCGTCGGCAAGGCTGACATGACGATCCACCAGTTGCAGCCAGTCCTGCTTCGGCGCCGCCGGGTCGTTGATGCTGCTGGAAAGCAGCAGGTAGTCGGCCGCCCGCGTGCAGGCGACGTACAGCAGCCGCTTGCGTTCCTGGAGGTCCTCGAGGTTCTCGATCGCGCAATACAGCTCGAAGCCGGTGCAGCCGCTCCGCTCAACGTCCGGCGCCGGCGGCACAAGGGGGCCGAGCTCCACGTCGAGCGCCGGCTCGTACGAACCGGCGTGCCGCCGGCGGTCGAGGTCCGGCAGCACCACTAGCGGGAACTCCAGCCCCTTGGCGTGGTGGATCGTCATGATCTGAATCACGTCGCCTTCGGCCTGCGTGGCGGCCAGCGCCTCCTTGGGCGCCCGGACGACCAGTTCCGAAAGCTGCGTGATGAACCCCTGCAAGTCGCCCGGCGCCGTGCGATCGAGCGCCCGGGCCTGCTCCACGAGTTTTTGGACGTTGGCCGCCTTGCGAGGTCCGAGGAACTCGGCGAGCAGCACCGCGTCGTAGCCGGTCAGCTCCAGTGCCAGCGAGAGCAGCTCCGAGACCAGCAGCCGGTCTTTCTGCTGGCGCAGTCGGGCCAGCGTCGCGCCGGCCCGAAGCACTTTGTCCGCTTCGTCGGCCGAAAGCTCGGCCGGCAGCGGATTTCCGCGGTCGCGCCTGCCGGCCGACGGCGCTAGCGCTGCGTTGAGCGAGCCGCGTGCATTGACCAGCCGGAACAGCGTCTCGTCGCGAAGCGCGAACAGGGGACTCCGCAGCGCGCCGGCCAGCGCGATTTCATCGACGTTGCTGGCCACGGCCCGCAGCAGGTTCAGTACATCGTAGATTTCTTGCTGGGAATAGAACGCGTGCCCGCCGGCGAGGTAGTAACTCAACCCGTGCTCGCGTAAGGCCTCCTCGTACACCTGGGCGTCGCTCAGCGAGCGGAGCAGAATGGCGACGTCGCCCGGCTTCAGGCGCCGCGGCTGCCCCGCGTGCACGTCGACGACCAGCGGAACCTCGGACTCCAGCAACTGCACCAGGCGCCGCGCAATCCAGCGGGCTTCGGTAGCGCGGGCCTCATGCGCGGCGCCGGCCCGGCGGCCTCCTTTCATCTTCGTCGCTGCCGTGGCGGCGCCCTGCTCTCCCTCGCCAGTGAACCCCGCCTCGCCGCCGCTGCCGCCTTCGCACGGCGGCTCCTCGCTGTTCTCGCCCGGCGTCCACATGAACTCGACCGCCGGGGCGGGCGTCGCCTGCGGGCGGGCCGGTTCCAGCGGCTCGTAATCGGCGAATTCGTCGTAAAAGATTGCGTTGACGAAGTCGGTGACCGCCGGCTGGCTGCGGAAGTTCCGCGTCAGCGACAGGCGCCCGTGCGGCGGCAAGGCGGCCCGCAGATCAATGGAAACCTGCGGCTCAGCGCCGGTGAAGCGGTAGATCGACTGCTTGAAGTCCCCCACGGCCAAGAGGCCGCGCTGGCTCCACTGGTCGCCGCAAAACGCCTTGATGATGTTCGCCTGCAGCGGGTTGGTGTCCTGAAATTCGTCCACCAGCAGCAGCCGCGTGCGGGTCGCGAGTTGGCTGAGCAGCGCTTCGCTGGCCGCGTCGACCAGCAAGCGGTGCGCACGGACCAGCAGGTCGGCGAACTCGAGCTGGTTGCGCTCGGCCTTCGCCGCTTCGAGCGCGCTGGTGACGTCCTCGACCAGCCGCATGAGCGCCAACCCTTCTGCAGCGGCGTCGCCCGCGGCGGCGAAGTCCGGCGGCTTGGCAAGCACGCATTTCTTGAGCAGGTCGCGAACCTGCTCGCACGCCTGCCTGTAACGGTCGTAGTCCCTGGCGTCGTACCAGTGTTTGTCGCC
>QEVI01000263.1 GCA_003576855.1 Planctomycetota bacterium | reverse complement strand
TCCAGCATCCAGCACCCAGCATCCAGCATCCAGCATCCAGCACCCAGTTCCGCGAGCCTGACCCCGCCGCCGTGCAGCCGGGCCGACTGCACGGCGCCTCCTTCGCGTCTCGGCAGTTAACGTCCAACCGAGCGCTGCCGTATTACCTCGGTGCTCGAAATGCGATAGAATCACCGGTCCTGCCATGCATCTCGAGTAGCGCCACGGAGGACGAGTTTGCGATGAAAGACGTCTTGGCGGTTGTTCTGGCCGGCGGCAAGGGATCGCGGTTGGAACCGCTTACGCGCGATCGGGCCAAGCCGGCCGTCCCCTTCGGCGGCATCTATCGCATCATCGACTTCACCTTGTCGAACTGCCTCAACAGCGGCATCCGCAAGATCCTTGTGCTGACGCAGTACAAGGCGATGAGCCTCGCCCGCCATGTGACCAACGGCTGGCGCCATCTCTTCTGCCGCGAGCTGGGCGAATTCATCGACGTCGTCCCCCCGCAGCAGCGGATCGACGAGCAGTGGTACCAGGGGACGGCCGACGCGGTCTATCAGAACATCTATACGCTCGAGCAGGAGCGGCCCAAGCACGTCGTCATTCTCGCCGGCGACCACATCTACAAGATGGATTACAGCAAGATGGTCGCCTACCACGAAGACACGGGCGCCGACCTCACCGTGGGCGCCATGCGCGTCCGCCGTGAAGACGCCCGCGCCTTCGGCGTCATGGAAATCGACGCGGCGCAGCGGATTATCGGCTTCGAGGAAAAAGTGCCCGCCCCCAAGACGATTCCGGGCGATCCCGACCACTGCCTGGCGTCGATGGGCATTTACGTGTTCAACGCGCCCTTTCTATTCGACCAGCTTTGCCACGACGCGACGCTGCCGGACAGCGATCACGACTTCGGCCGAAACATCATTCCGTCGATCATCAAAACCCACAAAGTGATGTCGTTCCCCTTCAAGGACGAGAACAGCAAGCAGGACGCCTACTGGAAGGACGTCGGCACGCTCGACGCTTACTACGAGGCGAACATCGAACTGACGGCCGTTGATCCGCTGCTCAATCTGTACGATTACCACTGGCCGGTGCGGACCGATCAGCCCAACCTGCCGCCGCCGAAATTCGTCTTCGACGAGAACTCCGGCCGCCGGGGCGAGGCCCTGGACAGCATCGTCGCCGCCGGGACCATCATCGCCGGCGGGCACGTGTCGCGATCGATCATCGGCCCCAAGAGCCGCGTCGAAGAGCGGGCCGAAGTAAGCGACTCGATCCTCTTCTCCGGCGTCCACGTCGGCAAAGGCGCCATTGTGCGCCGCGCCATCATCGACAAGAACGTCTTCATCCCCGACGGCGCCCAGGTCGGCGTCGACCCGGAGGCCGATCGCCGCCGCGGCTTCGAAGTCACCGAAAAAGGCGTGGTCGTCATCCCGATGATCGACGGCGCCGAGGCGCTGTTCTGGCGCTGACCGCCCGCGACGGCGGCCTCCTCCCGCGACGCACGCCGCCAGAGTCGGCCGACTCGGCGCCGCAAAATCGCGGCTTTGGCGCCCCGCGCTTCGCGCTGCCGGCCCGTTCGTGTGAAACTACCCGCAGGGGTGCGCACAGGCGCGGCGTAGCGCCTGCGACCCCAACGACCTCCACACAGCGGACGGCAAGTATGCGCTCGGCAAAGCTCGGCTGGTTGCTCGTGGCGATCGTCGCCATCGCCGCGGCGGTCTGGTATCGATACAGCGTCATGCAGGAGCCCCAGCCCCGCCCCATGGGGAGCGTGGTGGTCGTCACCGGCGGCCCCGGGCCCTATTGGGAAACGATCGCCCGCGGCGCCCAAGCGGCCGCAAAGGACCTCCACGTGGACGTGAAGGTCCTGAACCCCCAGGACGACGAAAACGTCCAACAGCAAACGGAGATTCTCTCCAAGCTCGACTTGAACAACGTCGCCGGCGTGGCCGTCAGCCCGCTCGACGCCGAGAACCAGTCGCCGCTGATCGACAAGATCGCCGAGAATGCCGTCGTCGTCACGTTCGATTCCGATGCTCCGCAGTCGCAGCGCGACGTTTACATCGGCACGAGCAACTACGCCGCCGGCATCCACTCGGCGAAATTGGTCCGGGAAGCGCTGCCCGATGGCGGAAAAATCATCGTCCTCCTGGCGAACCTGACCAAGAACAACATGCTTGAACGCCGCGAGGGATTCGAAACCGAGATCAGGAAAGGCGCTTCGCCTGGGGCGCCCGCCGATGAACGTTACCAAATCGTCGACTTTCTGATCGACGAAGGCGACGCAGACCGGTGTCGCCAAGCCGTAACCGCCGCCCTCGAAGCCAACGCCGACGTCGCCTGCATCGTCGGCATGAACGGCTATCACGGGCCGCTGGTGCGCAGCTTGCTTAAGGACTCCAATCGACTGGGCCAAATCAAGTTGGTCATGTTCGACGACGAGCCGGAGACGCTCGCGGGCGTCGAAGCCGGCGACATCTACGCGACCGTCGCGCAGGACCCGTACCTTTACGGCTATCGAGCCGTGGAGTGGCTGTCGATGGTCTGCCGCGGCCGTGAAGGGCTACGGCCGCTGAACAAGTCCAAGAGCACCTTCAACGTCAACGTCCAGATCGTTCGCAAGGACGACGTCGCCAACTACCGCGACCAGGTGCAGCAGCGATCGACTCAACCGCCGGCAAGCTGAATCGCAGCCGCACCGTCACTTCTTCACCGGCTCAAGCTTCGTCGCCGTCGCCGGCGGCGGCAGGAGCGTCATCGATTCAATAATCAGCTTGTCGGCGTCGGCGAACCGCTCGACTGCCTGCCGCTCCAGCGTCACGGCGACCGAGACCGGTCGCAGGCCGTCGCCGCTGACGAAATAATGCCGCCACTGCACCGGAGTCCCCTCCACCTCGCCCACGGCGATTACCCCCAGGCACTGGTGGCCCGCTTCGTTGACCCACTGCGTGGCGGCTTCCACCTTTTCCAGCCGCTCGCCCAGCGACTTGACGATGTCTGACTCGAACTGCTGGAGCGTCATCGGCCGGTCGGCCGGCCGCGCGGGCAACGTCGTAATGTTGCAGTGCGAAATCATGTCGCCGCCGGCGAGCAGCCGCAGTGACGTCAATTCGCGGTGCTCGGCCGTAACGTACCACGCAGCGCTATGGCGAAAGCGGTAGCCCCGCTCCGGCGACTCGGCGTACAGCTCCTCCAACTGGTCATTGGCAAGCTCTCGCGCGTGCTCCAAGAGGGAATCATCGAACAACGCCTTCCGCGCCGGGGCAACGACCAGCGACAGCTTGGCGACCACGTCCAGTCCCGGCGTGACCTCGCCCGGTTTGCGGACCTCCTGGATCGCCAGATTGAACTTAGTGATGCGGCCTTCGTCGAGGTGGTACAGGTACGCGCCGCGGAGGTCCATTTCGCTGGCCGAACCCTCGACCGTGCCGTGAACGGCGCCCGCCATGCGAATCTGTACCTGGCGGTTCGACTGGCCGGTGACGATGCTGCGGACTTCGCAAATCGCCACATGATCCATATCGAGCAGGGCGCCCATCGTCGCCGCGTCATGCTCCCAGCCTTCGCCTTCTTTGAGCTCCTTGTCCGGGAGCAGCCGGTCGATCACCAGGCTACTGCCCACCACGTCGAGCAGGTCGTACTCCCGCCGCGTCAGCGGCCCGTTCAGTCCGTTGAGCGTCGCCGAATCGGCCGTGGTGCGGGCCACGATCAGCCGGCTCTCCGGCGAAAGCTCCAGCGCGTCGCTTTTTTCGGGCGTCTTGATCGTCGCCGCGGCGTGTCTGTAGCGGCGAATCGACCGCGAGGACATGCCCGCGTCCGCCCACCAGGCGACGAGCTGCTCCTCGTAGTTCAGCTTCGCGGCGACGCTCAGCGGCAGCCGGCTCTCTTGGCCTTCCTTGTCACGGGCCAGCAGCTCTCCGCCCAGTTCCAGCGAGGCGGAAACAGTCGCCGCATGGCCTGGCTTCAGGGCCGACGACAGCCGAAAACCGGGACCTGAAGCCCCGTCAGCCGCCGGCGCGGCCGCCTTGGCGCGGGCCACGCCGCGCAGCGGCACTTCCCAAACAGCAACGATGGCCAGAACTAAAAGCAGGCGCGGCATAGGCTTCGGGCCTCTAAGTGATAAGCGCCAAGGCAATTCCCTGTGCAGCACGAGAAGGGCATGGAACTGCCGCCCCCGCGCGGGGCGAAATCATAGCGGCCAGCCCCCAATCGCCCAAGCCCGGCGCCGACGCCGCTTTTCGTCGTGCCAGCGTGGACAATTTGGAGCCCGGCTGGGGCCTGGGCAGCCCCTTCCCGTGGTGCGACGGCGGCGACGCGGCGCCCCCGAATCCTGCGGAAAACCGCGATTGGCGCGGCGAGTCCGGTTGTTCGTAAGCTGCCTGGGGGACAACACTTATGCGCGATGCCGCTGCGCAATTAGCATCACGCCGGCACAGAATTCGCGAACTTTCTATCGACCCTTTGCCACTAATATGCGTACAACCAATGCCGGCTGTTTCCGCTAGCAGGGCCTGCTCGGAAGGTCAAGGCGGCAGAACCGATAGCAGAGAGTCGTTTTTCGCCGCAGGCAGTTGAGGCGCCCTGCCGGAACTGGCCGACCCATTCAACTTCATCCACCCGCGAGGTAATCCGTATCGAGTCAAGCTGACGTGCACGGCGAAGGATTCGCAGAACGCACCACGGGCAGAGGCGCGGATCGAAGGAACAGAAGAGGTGTACCATGCACATTGACTACAAGAGCCCGCTGGTCCGCGAAATCCGCGACCGCCAACGGCAGCTTGCTTCGCGCGAGCAGCTTCTGGCGCGGATCGATGCGGCCGAGCGCCTAATTGCCAGCGTTGACATGGACGAAAGCTACCCGTCCCGCCAGGTGCTCGAACGGCTGGTCCCTCCGGGCGAAGTGCCCGAACTGGCCTCGCGCAAAATCCACGGCCGCGACCTGGTCCACGACCTGCGTCTGCTGGTCGAAGACCTTTCCGACGCCGCCGAGCTGCCGGCCGACGCCATGGGCGAGCAGGTATTCACCGTCGAGGAGCTGGCCCGGCAGTTCAACGTGTCGACCAAGACCATCTCGCGCTGGCGCGAACTGGGGCTGGTCAGCCGCCGCCTGGTGTTCGACGGCCGCAAACGAGTCGGCTTTCTCCGTTCCAGCGTGGACCGCTTCGTGCGCAACAACGCCGAGCGCGTCGAACGAGGCGCCCGCTTCAGCCAGCTCACCGACGAACAACGCCTGGAACTAATCGAGCATGCCCGCGATTTGGCCTCCAGCGGCATCGGCCAGGCCGAAATCGCTCGCCGGCTGGCGGATCGCACCGGCCGCAGCGTCGAGACGATCCGCGCCGCCCTGCGGCAGCACGACGTCGATCGGCCCGAAGCGGCGATTTTTCCCGTGCTCGGCGGCCCCCTCACCGACGTGCAGAAGCACAACGTGTATGAGGCGTACAAGCGGGGCGCCAGCGTGGAGAAGCTTTGCAGCGACTACAACCGGACGAAAACGACGATCTACCGGGTGATCAACGAGGTCCGCGCCGAGCGGATCATGGAATTGCCGCTGGACTTCATCGACAACCCGCGATTCCGTCGCAAGGGCGCCGACGCGGCCATCCTGGGACCGCTGCCCGAGGGCGACGGGCCGACGCGCAAGCCGCGGCGTCCGTCGGGGCTGCCGCCCTACCTGGCCAGCCTGTATGAAATGCCGCTGTTGACCAAAGAGCAGGAGCAGCACCTGTTCCGCAAGTACAACTACCTCAAGTTCAAGGCGGCCCGACTGCGGGACGAGCTTGACCCCGACCAGCCGAAGGCCCAGGTGATGGACGCGATCGAGGAGCTGTACGAGCAGATCGTCGCGACCAAGAACCAAATCGCCAAGGCGAACCTCCGCCTGGTCGTGTCGATCGCTAAGCGGCATGTCACGCCCGACCAGAATTTCTTCGAACTCGTGAGCGACGGCAACGTCTCGCTGCTGCGGGCGATCGAGAAGTTCGACTACGCCCGCGGCAACAAGTTCAGCACCTACGCGAGCTGGGCGATCATGAAGAACTTCGCCCGGACCATCCCCGGCGAGTACCGCCAGCGGGACCGCTTCCGCACCAGCTACGACGAGCTGTTCGCGGCCACGGAAGAGGAGCGCGGCAGCCCGATGGTGGACGAACGGGCGCAATCGGATCGGCTGGAGAAGATTCAAAGGATTTTGCAGCGGCTCGACGAACGCGAGAAGGCCATCATCATCGGCCGCTTCGGGCTCGACCACACCCGCGAACCGCTCACGCTCAAAGAAGTGGGCGCCGAAATGGGCGTCACGAAGGAACGCATCCGGCAGATCGAGGCCCGCGCCCTCAACAAGCTCCGCCAGGCCGCCCAGGAAGAGAAAATCTCCCTGGACCTGTAACGCCGGTCGCCCGCAGTTCCATTTGGCCCCCGCCAGCCGGCCGGACCATGGCGGGCGAGAGTCGTTCGTCCTCCGCCTCAAGAGCGGCAGCGCGGCAGCACACCGCGGCGGACGCCCTGCGCGATCGCTTCCTCGGCAATTATGCTAGACTGGCGGCAGCCGCCCGCACGGGGGAGATGCTTGATGCTCAGCCGCGAAACCTCGAAGCATACCGCCGCATGACGCCGGGCGAACGACTGCAACTGGCGCTGCGCATGACCCGCGAAAACACGCCGTATCTCTTCGCCGGGAGCGAAGAAACGGTCGCTCGCCGGTTCGAATTGCTCCGCCGCCAGAATGACGAGCGGAATCGCCGCATC
>QEVI01000262.1 GCA_003576855.1 Planctomycetota bacterium | reverse complement strand
TCCGGCAGCGACGGGACCTGGTCAGCGAAGGGCTGGATCCGCAGCTTGCCACCGAGCTGACGCAATCCGAAGGGGAAATCCCGGCCGATTACGTCGATGTTGCGTTGCAGCGGGCGCTTGAGTACCTGGTCAAAACGGCCGCGCCGGAAGATTAAACGGCCAGCCGGCATATCTCGCCCGTAACGCCGCGGATCGAAGCGCCGGCTTCAGCAAAAGACCGCTCGGTCGCCGGTGCGGCCGCATAATTTGCCTAAACCTCGCCGGTTCTGGTCCGTTGCAAAGGAATTGAAGGAACTTCTCCTGCCGCGCGGGGGGAGGGCTCGGCTGGCAGCGGTTTTTTTCCGGTATTCTCGCATGTCGTCGGCCCGGCGCTTCGTTCACTCAGTTTGGCACGGCGCGTGCTTCCTAGGGGCGGATGTTCGCTCGTCTTGCAGTCGCTCATTTCACAGCTCTTGTCGGCCAGGCCTAAGCGGGCCGCTCGGAACGAGAAAGGAATTTCGCGATGGTTGCCCCCAACAAATCCCGCCGGGTGGTTTGCACCGTGGTTCGCGTCGCCGAACGGCCAATGCCGGAGGCAGTCCGCTTCGAGCGCCGGCCTAGCGACCTGGTGCCCTGGGCCGATCCGTACATCGCGGGCTTGGTTCGCCGCCTTCAAAGCGAAGTGCGAATGGAGCGGGCACGCCAGCGCCCTCGCCCGGCCGCGGAGCTGGCGTTTGATAATCGCGGGGCGAGCCAGTGGCTCGATGACTCGCTCCATGGCGAGCTTGATCCGCCCAGCCCGGCTGACGGCGATTGGGAATGGTCGGACCGGCCGCGCTGGACGACCGACGGCGAGCCCGAAGCGCTGCTGTAGCGGATCCGGACGAGGCGGTGCGCGGGACAATTGCCAAATGGCGACGCCTCGGCGGGTCAAACTGCCGCGCATGTCGCCGCCATCGCCAAGGGCCGCAGTTCGGCGGCGATGAAGAACGAGCCGGTCACGCAAATCAGGCGCTGGCCCTCGGCCCACTGGCGTGCAAGCTGCCACGCTTCGCCGGGCAAGCGTCGAGCGGCGAGCCGCAAGCAGCGGCGCGATGGGTCCGCAGTACGTGGGTTCTCGGAAGGAATCAAATCGCTGTCGGCTGACGGTGGTTCTTCGACCACGTCGCCCCCCAGCCGGCGCCACTGGTCCCGGCAAAGCTGTTCCAGTTGAGCCACAGGCGTCGCCCGCGGGTTTTCCTGGTATTCCGTGAGTATCACGCGATCGAAGTGGGGCAGCAGTTCGTGCAACATGCCGGCGACGTCTTTGTCCCTCGACGCGGCGAAGACGAGGATCCGCTCCTGGGCGGAAAAACTCTCCCGCAGGCAAGCGACCAGCGCGGATACGGAAGCGACGTTGTGCGACACGTCGATCACCACGGTCGGCTCGCGGCCGACGACTTCGATGCGGCCGGGGAGCGTGCAGGCGGCCAAGCCGGCCTGCATGGCCGTGGTGGAAATCAGCCAGCCTTGGCGACGCAATTCGACCGCCGCTGCCAGGGCCAGCGCGGCATTGGCCGCCTGGTGCCTCCCTAACATCCGCAGCGGGGCGCCGGTCAATTCGAGTGGCTGGTCCGGCGCGTGGGAAGTGAAGTCGAGTTCGCCCGCCGCGGAATGCGCGTCCACTTCGTGCGGCGGGCGGTAGTCGAAGGCGAAATCGCGCGGCGCCTCGATGACGCGGGCGCCGTGGCGCCGGGCCATGTCCGTGAGCACCGCATGGGCGTCGGCGTCGACCGGGCCGAGCACCAGCGGCACGCCGGGCTTGATGATCCCGCCTTTCTCGGAAGCGATTTTCGCCGTCGTATCGCCAAGCTGCCGCGTGTGGTCCAGGCTGATGCTGGTAATCACGGTGACGATCGGCTGGCAGACGTTCGTCGAGTCGAGCCGTCCGCCCAGGCCGACTTCCAGCACGATGACGTCCACCTGCCGCTGTGCGAAATACATCAAGGCCAGGGCGGTCGTCAGTTCGAAAAATGTCGGCTGACCGTGGGGATCGTTGGCAGCCGCGGCGGCGGCGTCGATACCTTGGACAATCGGTCGCAATCGGTCGACCAGGTCGGCGAGCTCCCCGGCCGCGATCGGCTCGCCGTTGATGCAGAATCGTTCTTCGATGCTCTCCAGGTGGGGCGAGCTGTAGACGCCGACGTCATAACCGGCAGCCTGGAGCACCGCGGCGATCAGGGCGGAGGTTGAACCTTTCCCCTTGGTTCCCGCAATGTGGACGATCGGAATGCCGGCGTCGGGGTCGCCCAGCCGGTGCAGCAGCGTCCGCATTCGATCGAGTTTCAGATGCCGATCGCCATAGGGGAGGGCGGCGACGCGCTCGTAGTTGATGCGGCCCAAAAGAAAATCAATAGCCGCCTGTCGGCGGCGGGCGTTACCCGCATCGAGCATGGCGTTGAGTCGGTCGTGGCGGGGACGCGGCGTTTGGGCGGGTTTCGACGATTCGGAGAGGCGACTTTCGAGTTACCTCAAAAAAGTTTGTGCGGCGGCGGAGCAAAAAAAAAGGGCCGGCGAGGTGCGCGAGACCTCGCCGGCCCTTTCCGGAGGGGAGACAGGACGGGGAACGCTTACGCCGGCCGACTGGCGGCTCGGAGGCCGTCTCGCCCGTCAGCCGGACCAAGCCTACCGCGAACTTGGCGCCAACCGGTGATCTCGAACTCGCGATACGATGTAACTTGCTCACTGGCAATGATTTGCGACATGTAATGTCGGGCTGCTACACGGTTCCGTTTTGTAAAACCGGGAGAACGTTTGTAAGAACTACTTCGGCCCGCGGAACCGGAGCCGCCGTTGCGGCGTAAACCTTTACGGTTTAGGGTGATTACGCCGCATGCGGCCGCTTGCAGAGCGGCTCGCGGGGTCGGCGGCTTTCGTCGCCTGCTGTCCGCGGCAATTCGGCTGTGTAGCTGTCGCTTGAGGAACTCCGGTCCGACCGGTTTTTGTCATGCTGCTAGTGGAGAATGTTCGCAAATCGTACGTCGAGCCCAATGGCGACCTCTTGCCCATACTCGACGTCAAGCGGTTCGAGATCGGCCCCGGCGAGCAGGTGGTGCTGCGAGGCCGCAGCGGGTGCGGCAAAACGACGCTGTTGAACTGCGTCGCTGGGCTGACGGCCGCGGACTGCGGCCGAATTATCGTCAACGGTCGAGACATCGTGTCGCTTCCGGAGGCCGCCCGCGACCGCTTCCGGGCATCGTACATCGGCTTCGTGTTCCAGACGTTCAATCTGCTCCCCGCGTTTACGGCGCTGGAAAACGTCCTGCTGGGCATGACGTTCACGGGCGAGCGGCCCGACATCCCGCGGGCCAGGCAGCTTCTGGAGAGCGTCGGGCTGGGCCATCGGCTTACGCACAAGCCGCGGGCCTTGTCGGTGGGCGAACAGCAGCGGGTGGCCGTCGCCCGGGCGCTGGCGAATCGCCCGGTGCTGCTGCTGGCGGACGAACCGACGGCGAACGTCGATCCGGCGCACCAACAGCAGGTCATCGACCTGTTGCGAGACGCCTGCCGCCGGGAGAACGTCGCCATGCTCTTGGTGACCCATTCGCCGGAGGTATCCGCCCAATTCCCGCGGGTGGAGCAATTGGAAGAGATCAATCGTGCGACCTTGGTCGCCCAAGGCGGGGCGACAGTTTGACCTGCGCCTGCTTTCCGGCCTTCTGCCCCCCTGCACCTTGCCCCCTGAACCCTGCCCCGTGAACCCCGACCCCTCCGCCCCGCCCCTATGAGCTATTGGAAAATTGCCTGGCGAAACATGCAGCAGCGAGCGCTGGCATCGTCGCTGACGGGGTTGTCGATGGCGCTGGGCGTGGCGCTGATGGTCCTGGTACTAGTCATCCACGAGGTCGTCGTGGCCCAGCTTTCCAACGACGCGCAGGGGTACAACTTCATCATCGGGTCGGGCCAGGGGAGCAAGTTCGAGATCGTGCTGAGCACGGTGTTTCACGTCGGAACGCCGCTATATCCGATGCCCTACCGCGTTTACAAGCAGTTTACCGAAGGCCAGTTCGCGCCGTACACCGACGTCGCCGTGCCGGTCTGTTTGGGGGACAGCTATTCGACCGAAGACGGCCAGCGATTCCGCTGCGTGGGGACCACGCCGGACATGTTCGATAAGCTGGCCTACGGCGCCGAAGACGACGGCACGGAGAAGCGCTACCGCTTCGCCGCGGGGCGCAACTTCAAGCACGAGAACTTCTTCGAGGCCGTGCTGGGGTCCGTGGCCGCCAATCGGACCGGGCTGAAGGTGGGCGACCGCTTCCGGCCGACGCACGGCATCAGCGGCGAGGGCGAGCGGCACGACGAGTTCGAAGTCGTCGGCGTCCTGGCGCCGACCGGTACCGCCAACGACCGGGCGATGTTCGTGAACATGGAAGGGTTTTACCTGCTGAGCGGGCACGCCCTGGCGCCGAAGGAGGGCGCCGAGCCGTTGCCGCCGGCCGAGCCAGGCGTCATTCGCCCGCTGCCGGAGGCGCAGCGAGAAGTCACTTCGATTCTCGTCCGTTGCCGGGCCGACCAGATGATGGCCCCGATGGCCATCGAAATGGGGGTCAACAAGGGGGAAGACCGCGCCGCCCAGGCCGTGGCGCCGGTGAACGTGGTAGAACGGCTGCAAGCCAGTTTCTTAGGCCCGATGCGGATGATCCTGCTGGTGCTGACGGTGCTGATCGTCGTCGTGGCCGGGATCAGCATCTTGGTGAGCATCTACAACTCGATGAGCGAGCGGAGCCACGACATCGCGGTGATGCGGGCGTTGGGCGCCAGCCGGGCGGCCGTGATGAGCATCATACTGGTCGAGTCGATCCTTCTTTCGCTGCTGGGCGGACTGGCCGGCCTGGCGATCGGACACGGGGCGCTGGCCGTTGCCAGTCCCATTGTCGAGTACTACACCGGCGTGACAGTGCGGGCGTGGAGCTTCACCTGGCAGGAGTCGCTGTTGGTGCCGGCGCTGGTGGGGTTCGCGGCGCTGGTGGGGTTCCTGCCGGCGCTCTCGGCGTACCGGACTGACGTGGCGAAGACCTTGGGGGGGGCGCGGTAGCGCTGGGAGGCGTTCGGGTGGGCCGCTCCGGCGGGCCGTTGGCCCGCGGCTGGGGCGGGGTAGAATGATGGGCTATGGTCTTGGCGGTTTTTTTGAGGAAATGTGTGATGTTCGCCTTCAGGGATGCACGGCAGAGACGGCGGCTGGCGGGCGGTTTCGCGGCCCTGGCGGCGCTGGGAATGGGCGTTGCGGCAGTGCGGCAGGCCGGCGCATGCCCTTTTTGCAGCGCGCCGATGCAGACGCTGGGGCAAGAAATCGCCGCGGCCGACGGTGCGGTGATTGCCCAGCTCGTCTCCCCGATACCCGAGGCGGCCGTCCCGGCGTCTCCAGGCGGGGGGGCGGTCGGTACGGAGTTGGCGACGGCGAAATTCCGGATCGCCGAGGTGCTCCGGGGCGAAGCGAAGCTGGGCGGGGCCCAGGAGCTTGACGTCGTCTACTTCGGCCAAGACCCGCCGGAGAAGAAGTTTCTCATCACGGGGCTCGCGGCGATTTCCCCGGACAAGATCGAGTGGACCACGCCCGTGCCGCTCTCGGACCGGGCGGTCCAGTACGTAAAGCGCCTGCCTAACCTGCCGGCCACGGGGGTCGATCGGCTGATCTTCTTCCAGGAACACCTGGAGGACGAGGACCCGCTGTTGGCGCAAGACGCGTATGACGAGTTCGCCCGGGCGCCGTATGCCGACGTCATCGCGCTGGGGCCGCACATGAACCGGCCGAAGCTGATCCAGTGGATCAACGACCCGAACGTCGGTCCGTCCGGAAGGCGGCTGTACTTGACGATGCTCGGCGTGTGCGGGCAGCCGGAAGACGTGGCGATGCTCGAGTCGCTCTTGAGCTACGACTACCAGCTCATGAAGCCGGGCATCGCGGCGGCGATCGCCAACTGTGCGGCCGCCGGCACGGTCATCGGCGCGGGCTTGGCGGACGAGATGATGCACGCCGACGAACGCCGCAAGAAGGAAAGCCTCGACGCACTCATCGCGTGCTACCTGAAGCTCAAGGGGCCGGAGGGCCTGGCGCTGGTCGACGAGAAGTTCCTCGGCAATCCGACGGTCGAGTATAAGAACCTCCATTCGGCCATCATGGCCCTGCGGTTTCACGGCGAGGAGACGGACGTAATTCCGCGCGACCGGCTGCTGCAGTCGATGCGGCTGGCGCTCGATCACCAGGAATTCGCCGACCAGGTGATTCCGGACCTCACCCGCTGGGAGGATTGGGAGGTGATGCCGCGGCTGGTGGCGATGTTCAAGGCGTCGGAGAAGGACGATTGGATTCGCCAGCCGGTGGCGTCGTACTTGCTGGTGGCGGCCGAGCAACAGGGGGCGCCGGGTGAGCAGGCGAGGGCGGCGCTGGCGGAGCTTGAATCGCTCGACGCCGAGACGGTCGAGCGGGCCAGGAGCCTGTCGGCGTTTAGCTTTTTGGCGAAGGCCGCCGACCCGGCCGCTGCAAGCCCGACGGCGGCCGGCGCGACGGGGGCCCAGGCTGAACCGGTACAAATTGGAACTCCCTCGGCAGATGCTGCGCCGCCGGCGGCGGCGGCGCCTGCCGCTGCGAACGCTGCCGCGGCCAGCGACGTAGTAGCACCTGGGCCAGCGTCGCCGACGCCGGCGACGCCGGCGGCAAGCCGTGTCGCTGCCAAGGCGGCCGATTCCGTCGGCGGGGGGACGAAGTCGGTGACGACGGATTTGCCGTGGCCCAGTAAGCTGAAGATCATCGGCGTGCCGTTGCTGGCAGCGCTGGTGCTGTTGGTCGTCTTTGCCGTGTTGTTGCGAGGAACCGACCCCCGTTCATCGCAGGAC
>QEVI01000261.1 GCA_003576855.1 Planctomycetota bacterium | reverse complement strand
TCCGGGGGAAGGGACCTTGGGGCCTCATGGTCCCTTCCCCCGCGCCCCGCCAAGCAACGTCAACTCACCCACGAATTCCGCTGAGGACCCAAAAAAATAGGAGCTTGTCATTTTTCGGCGACGCCGGCTAAATACCGTCCTCCTTCTTTGATAAGCCGGCGGCGGCCACGGGGACTGAGGCAGCCGGTTTCCCGGGCGATGGTGGAAATTGTTCCCAGTCCGATCAGCGCCCAGGCGGCCAAGGAGGAATTCAGTTCGCCCTTAGCGCCGGACGTGCTGCGGGACTGGTCGAGTTGCCGTTTGATGAAGGCGTGGAAGTCCTGGTACATGCGGGCCAAGGCGTGGCGGATATCGGGGTCGTCGAGTTCACTCAGACCGGTAAACAGAATGCGGTAGTGGCCGAACTCGCCCAGATGCTGGGATTCGTACTCGAGGACGTCGGCGAGCGAGAACTCATCGCTTTTTTTGGTCGCCTGCTGCAACCAAATGTGGATTGTCGAGTCGTAGACATAGCGGATGGCGGCGAGATACATCGCCTTTTTGTCGTCCCACAGGCGGTAGAGGATGTTTTCGCGAACGCCGCAGCGGCGGGCGAGCTCAGCGGTGGTGGCCCGATGAAGACCGAGCTCGCTAAAAGCGCGGGCGACGATCGGAAGTAAATCCTGCCGTTGCTGTTCGATGCGGCTGACACGGGGCATTGCGAGAGGCGACGAGGAGAGGACGTTCGGGGCGCATGTAAGTGATTACTTACTTAAAGAATACGGGTGCGGGGCGCTCGCGTCAAGAGGAGGAAGGGGACGTGCCAGGCGACGTCGGCGACAGCGGCAATGACGGGAAACCGGCTGCTGCGCAAAAGGGAGGGGATGTTAGCAAGCTGGCGACTGCGGGTGGCGGGTGGCCCCGGTTCTCCGAACCGGGGATGGTGGAGCCACGGCAGATTGCCTCGCTACGGCTTGCCGGCCGCTTGAAAACCTCTTGCCGGCTCCGCCGGCCCTGGTTCAGAGAACCAGGGGCGCCCCGCGCCGGCCGAAAGTCAGGGCCACCCGTGGCCCTGGTTCAGAGAACCAGGGGCGCCTCGAATCAGGGCTACCCGGGGAGTGGTGTGCGGATGGGGGCGCGTGCGCTGCAAATTGGCGCGCTTTGAGTAGCGAGTTTCGGCCGCTCGGACTCTTGCTCGTCTCGGCACGATTAGTTTTTGTGCGGCATCGGTGCGCTAGCTGTTGTAGCTTGTGGGGGCGTTTGCTGGGACTCATTGCTCGCTGGGGCGGGCGGTTCAGCACGGCGACGGCTAGTTACAATCGCTGCGGCACGCGAGTTGCGGCCGCGAGCGGCGGCCGTTTGCTTACAGATGGAGAACCCGATGCGACTAGCGCTGCTCGGAGCGATTTGGCTGGCGCTTGCGCCCCTTGAGCAAGACGCAATGGGGAGCGAGGCCGTCGAGGAGGGGTTTGTTTCGATATTCAACGGCCGCGATCTCTCCGGCTGGGAGGGGGACCGGGCATGGTGGGGCGTCGAAGAGGGGGCCATCACGGCGCAAAGCACGCCTGACAAGCCGTGTACGCGGGCCACGTATCTGATGTGGCGCGACGGGCGGCCGGGCGATTTTGAGATGCGCTTGGAGTATCGGCTCGTCGGCGGGAATTCGGGCGTGCAGTTTCGCAGCCGAGAGATACCCGACTGGGACACCCGCGGCTACCAGGCCGATATCGACGCGGCCGGCGAGTGGACCGGGGCGCTGTTCGAGCATGCCCGCGGCGGCGTCGCCCTGCGCGGCGAGCGGGTGGCCATCGGCGAAGACGGGCGGCGGAGCGTGGAGCGTTTCGCCGATCCGGCGGAGCTGCTGAAGCACGTCGACGCCGAGGGCTGGAACAGCTACCGGATCGTCGCCATGGGGGAAGAGATTTCGCTATTCATCAACGATCGGCTGATGTCCCAAGCGAGCGATCGCCAGCGGGACCATGCCGCCCGTCGCGGCGTGATCGCCTTGCAGATGCACCCGGGCCCGCCGATGAAGATCGAGTTTCGGAATTTGCGAATCCGCATCGACGACGCGGCCGACGCGACCGGCCGGTGAGGCGACGGCGCGGCGCGCAAGAGCGCGACGGCCCGCCGCCGCGGGGGCTTAATACACCTGATCAGTTTTTGTCAGCCGCAGGCAGGAGATGGCCGCATGTCTGAACGCCGCTGGACGCGACGCACGCTGCTGGGCGCGGGGGCTGCGTCGACTGCGTACTTTGTTTCAGCCCGCGTGCTGGGGCTCGACGGGGCTGGGCCGCCGAGCGATACGGTGCGGATCGGCGTCATTGGTTGCGGCGGCCGGGCGCGAATGATCCGCGAAGCCGCCGACGTGAAGGGGTTTCGCGTCGTGGCCGTGTGCGACTGCTTCGCCGACCGCGCGGCGAATTTCGCCAAGGAGCTTTCCGACGGCCAGCCGTGGGGCGTTTATACCGATTTTCGCCAGGTGATCGAGCGCGAGCAGCTCGACGGGGTGATGATCGAAACCACGACGCACGCGCGGGCGTGGATTGCGATGCACGCCATGCAAATGGGCATGGACGTTTATCTGGAAAAGCCGATGTCGCTGACCATCGCCGAGGGGCGGGCGTTGGTGCAGGCGGCCCGCAAGTATGGCCGCGTCACGCAGGTCGGCACGCAGCAGCGGTCGATGCCGCTGAACAATTGGGCCAGCGACCTGGTTCGGCAGGGGGCGCTGGGCCGGATCACGACGGTGCTGGCGCCGAATTTCGTGGGGCCCTTCGCGTGGGCGCCGCCTGAGCAGACGGGGCCGCCTGCGCCGGCGGAGGCAGCGTGGGACGCCTGGACCAACCAGGCCCCGCTCCGCCCGCGGTGCGACCAGTTGCAGTACGGCTGGGCGCGGTGGTCGGACTACGACGGCGGCGGGCTGTGCTTCGGCGTGACGGGGTGGGGAACGCACGCCTACGATCAGGTCAACCGCGCGCTGGGCGCCGACGAGACGGGGCCGACGTCTATTCTGCTGGAAGAGCCGGTCGCCGAGCGCGAGACGGGGCGATTTGCTAGTCAGGATTCGGTCGGTTCGGCCGGGTTGGTCGCCGCCGAAGACACCGGGGCGGCGTATCATCGCATGGCCCAACTTCGCGGCCCGCGGGCCCGGGTGCGGATGTGGTTCGCCGACGGCACGGAGCTCCGCTTGCACCTGGACGGCGACCGCGGACCGGGCCTGGGGGCGATCTTCATCGGCGAGCAGGGGAAGCTGGAAATCAATCGCGACAAGGTGGCGAGCAACCCGCCGGAACTGGTCCGCTCGCCGGACAATCCGGGCAGCAACCGGCGACCCGAAACGTCGTATCACATCGAGAACTGGCTCGACTGCATCAAGAGCCGCCAGCGGTGCACCGCCGACGTCGAGATCGGCCAGCGCTCCAGTTCGCTCTGTCACCTGGTGAACATCGTGCGACAGGTAGGGTTGGTCGGCCAACGGCTGTCGTGGGACCCGGCGGCCGAGCGGTTCACCGACTGCGACGAGGCCAACGCACTGCTCAGCCGGCCGCGGCGGTCTGGATATGAGTTGCCGGCAATCGGCTAGGGTGGATTGGGGGAGCGCTAAGCCGAAAGCGGCGAGCGCGGCGTGCGTTGTTACACTTCGGGGAGGGGTTGGGCGGCGTCGCCGAAGCGCTGGAGCTTGACGTTCATGCGGGCCAGCATGGAGAGGTAGAGGCGGCACATTTGCCGGTCTTCGCGGCCGGAGTAGTCGAGGACGCGGCCGCCGCGGATCGCGCCGCCGCCGCCGCCCAGCAGCACGACGGGCAGTTGCGTGGCGTCGTGGCCGCCGGTGAGCATGCTCGAGCAGAACAGCAGCATCGAGTTGTCCAGCAGCGTCCGCTCGCCTTCTTGAATCGCGTCGAGCTTGCTGGCGATATACGCCACCTGCTCGAGGAAGAACTGGTTCACTTTGAGCCAATCGGGCGTATCGGAGTGTGACAGCAAGTGATGGATCATGTAATCGACTCCCAGGTGCGGGAACCGTAGCGAGGAATGGTCGTTGTTGAGCTTCAGCGTCGCCACGCGGGTGGCGTCGGTCTGGAAGCCCAGCACGAGGATGTCGCACATCAGCCGCATGTGCTCGGCGATGTCTTGGGGAACGCCTTCGGGCGGGCGCGGGATGTTGGGTCCCGCGAGCGTCGGTCGCCAGCCCTGGAGCTCGCCGCGGCGGCCGGCCCGTTCGATTCGCTGCTCGACGTCGCGGACCGAGTCGAGATACTCGTCGAGCTTCTGCTGGTCGGTCCGGCTGACGTCGCGGCGAACGCGAGCGGCGTCGTCCAGCACGGCGTCCAGGACGCTCATATCGCCCCGCTGGACGTCGTCTTTGAACAAGCGGTCGAACGCCAGCGCCGGGTACAGCTCCAGCGGCGTCGGCGTGGTGGGCGACGACCAGGAGATGTGCGAGCTGTAGAGCATCGAATAGTTCTTGTGAACCGAGGGGTTCGACTTCTCGCAGGCGAGGACCAGGCTCGGCGTCTTGGTCGACCGGGCGTAATGCTGGGCGACGACCTGATCGACGCTGGTTCCGGAGCGGATATCGCCGCCGGCGGCCAGCGGCGCGCCCGACAGCAAGTTGCCCGTCTGCGAGCTGTGGATGTTTCCCTTGAGCGCTTCGGCGTTGAAGAGACCGCGGATGAACAGCAGTTTTTCGCGATGGGGGACCAGCGGCGCAAGGACCTGGCCAAGTTCCATGGCCGCCCCTTCGCCGCGGGCCCACCACTGCTGGCTATGGAAGCCGTTGCCGGCGAACAAGATGGCCATGCGGACCGGCGGCTGGCTGGCGGGCTCGCCGCGCGGCGGCTCATCGCCCCAGACGTTGAGCGACTCCAGCCACGGCAAGGCCATCGAAACGCCGACGCCGCGAAGCATCGTGCGGCGCGAGAATACGTGCCGGGTCATCGAACGTTCTCCTTGATGCGAGGCGTGCGGGGGTGCGTTCATCCAACGGCTCGGCAGCGCTCCTTTTTTATTCTTCCACGGCGTGCTCGAGGCCGCGGATCTCGCGGAACTGCCGGCTGCGAACAATGGCCTCGACGGCCACGCTGGTGCGATAGCCACTGGCGGCCAGCTCGTGCTCGATCTCGGCCAGCAGCGGCTCGTCGGAAAGCTGCACCGACCGCCCCAGGGCGTACCCCAGCAGCTTGCGGCAGAACTGGCGGATGAAATCGTCACGGCGCTGGGTGAGCAAGTAATTCCTTAAGCCTTCAAGCCCCTCGAACTCGACGCCGTCGAACGTCGTCACGCGGGTATTGACGGGGCGATCGGCGAGGTCCGTTTCGCGGAAGCGGCCGATCGCGTCGAAACCTTCCAGGGCGAACCCGTAAGGGTCGATGCGCCGGTGGCAGACCGCGCAGTCGGGATCGCTCACGTGTCGTTCGACGAGTTGCCGCACGGTCAGCCCCTCGGTGGCCGCTTCGTCGTCGGGGAGCGGCGGCACGCCTGGCGGCGGCTTCGGCAGCCGCTCGCCGAGGAGGACTTCGCTGATCCATGTGCCGCGCAAAATGGGGCTGGTCCGCGACGCGCCGGATTGCTTGGCGAGGGTCGCCGCGTGGGCGAGCACTCCGCCGCGGCGGTGCTGTTTCACGCCCTCGACGCGCTGCCAGCGGCTCCCCTCGACGCCGGGGATGCCGTAGTGCCTGGCGAGCGGCTCGTTGAGGAAAGTATGATCGGCGTCGAGGATATCTAGCACCGAGCCATCGTTCTGGAACATGTCGGTGAAGAACAGGGCCGATTCCTCGGCCATCGCCGCGCGGAGGTCGGCGAACTCAGGGAAGCGGCGCTCGCTTTTTTCATCCAAGTGGGCGACGTCGTGAATCTGGAGCCAGTGGCAGGCGAACTGCTCGGCCAGGCGGCGGATGCGCGGGTCGCGCAGCAGCCGCTGCGCCTGCTGGGCGAGAACCGCGGGTTCGTGCAGGCGGCCGGCGGCGGCGAGTTGCCGCAGCTCGTCGTCCGGTTGCGACGACCACAAGAAGTAGCTCAGGCGGCTCGCGAGTTCCCAATCGGACAGGGGGGCCTGATTCGGCCCAGGGGACGGCGTCTCGATGCGGTACAAAAACGCCGGCGCCACGAGCACGCGGGCCAGCGTCAGGCGGAACGCCTCGTCGTGGGCGAGGCCTTCGCCGCGGAGCCGATCGTACAGCTCGCGGAGGCCGGCCGCCTCACGGTCGGCAAGAGGCCGCCGGTAGGCGAGCGCCGCAAAATCAACGAGGGCTTGCAACTGTTTTGGCTCGCACTCGACCAGCAACCGCTCGAAGGCCGCCGCCCGCTCGTGGATCGGTTGGCGCAGCGGTTCAAAGGCCGAGGGGTCCGCGTCCTGGGTGGCGTATTCCATCAACTGCGCGAAGGCATCGACGGTCGCCAGCGCTTCGCGGCTGACGAAGCGCAACTCCTCCCACAGGCGATCGAGTCGCTGCCGCTGCTCGTCGTCGAGCATCAACCGGACGAAGTGATCGTCCTCGCGGTAAAACAGCGTCAGCGAGATGACCTCATCGACGGGGACGATTTGCGTGTAGCACAGTGCGGGGGGAAAGAGTTGGCGGAAGTCGTCGAGCGCAGCGGCCACGCGTCGCTCGGCCGCGCTGCCGGGCGTTATGAGAATGGGGGCCGCGGGGTTGAGTCGATTGCTGCGCGGGTCGTCCGCCGCGCCGTCGGCGGCTGGCGGCTCGCCTGCGTGAATGGCCACCTGCAAGGTTCCTTCGGCGCCAGTCTCGGGGTCCAGGACCGCGGCCGCGACCAGTTCGCAGCCCGCGGCCAGCTCGGCCGGCAGCCGCAGGGTGATCGTCGCCGGCGCCTGTACGCAGAGGTCGACGGGGCCAAGGGCGCGGCCATCCGGGTGACGGCCAAAGGCCGCCGCTTCG
>QEVI01000260.1 GCA_003576855.1 Planctomycetota bacterium | reverse complement strand
CACGGCCGGCGAGCGGCTTTCCGTTTCGCAGCTCGAGACGCTGTTGAAACAGACCGGCATCTCCATCTTCGACGGCGACGACGAAGACGACAACGTCCCCAATACGCATCAAGCGTACCGGCGGCTGGACATCATGGCCTTAGGCAACGCGGTTTTGTCGGGTGGGAAGGGCGATCTTACCATTCCCGGCGGCATGACGGCCGATGCCGCCGTGCCGGTTGGGGGGCGGGCCCGAGCCAGTTTTTCCATCGCCAATCAAGGCCCCAGCGATTCGGGAGAATTCATCGGCCAGTTTGTTCTTTCGACCGATCCGGTCATCGACGCCGCCGACATGCCGCTGTCGACCCTTACCGATTCAGTCGAAGCGGGCGCGGTTTCCGCTCACCACGGGGCGGGCGTCGTCCTGCCGGCGACGGTCGCGCCCGGCGACTATTACTTGGGTCTGGTTCTCGACGTTAACGGCGCGGTCGACGAAGGGAGCGAGACGAATAACGTCGCGATTGCTCCGCTCCAGGTGGTAGCGGAAGCCCCCGAGGCCTGGCTCGCCGACGCCGCGACGGGCGTGAAAGTGGCCGCCGCCGGCGGGCTGTTGGACTTCGGGTTAGTCGAGCAAGGCGCCCCGGACGCGGTCAAGACGCTCCGCATTGCCAACGATGGATCGCAAACACTCGAGTTGGCGAACCTGGCGCTGCCGCCGAATTACGTTGTCGCCGGTTTTCCCGCCAGCCTGGCGCCCTTGGAGGCGGTCGATTTCACCATCGCGCTGCACGCGGGCGAGCAACTTGGAAACGCCTCGGGCGGCGCCACGTTCACGACCAACGACGCCGACGAAGGCCTGTTTGAAATCAATTTGGCGGGCTTGATTGTCGAAGCCGATGATCATGGCGACGGCGCCGCCGAGGCCACGGCCGTCGGCGTACCCACGGTGGCCGACGGCGTCATCCTGCCGCCGGGCGACGTCGACTGGTTCGTCTTCGCCAGCGAAGCCGGAAAAACGTATCGCATCGAGGCGCTTTTGGGGTCGCTCGCCGATTCGGTGCTGCGGTTGATCGACGTCAATGGCGCGACCGTGCTGCTGACGGACGACGACGGCGGCGCGGGCCTGGGATCCCGCCTTGACTGGACCGCCCCCAGCGCCGGCAACTACTTCCTCGAGGTGGCGGCCAAGCCGGGAGCGTTCGGCACGTACCAACTACTGATACAAGACGACGACGATCATGGAGACGATCCTGAGAACGCCAGCCCGCTGACGATCCCCATCGCGACGGCGGGCGTCATTCACGTCGAAGGCGACGCCGATTGGTTCAGGCTGCCGACCATCGCTCAAGTCGAGTACCGAGTTTCGGTCGATCTTTCGACGCTTTCAGGCGCGAAGGTGCAAGTCTTCGGCGCCGACGGCGTCTCACTCTACGCGACCGGCTATGGCGGCAACGGCGTGCCGGCCGTCGCCGCCTGGACCGCCACGGACGAAGGTCCGTATTACGTCCAGGTGACCGGTTATGTCTTCGCCGCGGACCTGCCGGTGGGCAACGACGCGCTAGCGCCGCGGTCGACCGTGCCCGGCGGCCCAACCGGCGAATATGCCGTCACGGCGAAGGCCGTCTCGGCTTTGCCGGGCGACTACGACGGCAATTCCGCGATTGACGGCCAGGACTTCCTCCAGTGGCAGCGGACCGTCGGAACCAAGGGGGATGGCGGCGAAATCACCTTCGACGCGGGCGGGTTTGAGGATTACCGCCTCGCCGACCTCGACGGCCAGCAGCGGTGGAAAAAGCTTGGTTCGCCCGATGGCTCCGCCGTCGTGCAGAACGTCGTCGTCGCCGGAGGCAATCGGGCCGTGCAGATCGATCGGGCGCCTAACGCCGACAACTGGTGGGGCGTTCCGTTGGGGCCTGCGGCGCCGAAAGGTCCCCACGTCCTCGTCGCCTGGAATATGCGCGTGAGAGCCACGGGCGCGGAGAACGGCGGGCTGGGACCGTTCCTCGGCGTGCAAGCCTATGACGATCATTCACGCGGGCTGGGGCTGATTGCCGCGCTCGGCGTGGATGCGACCACCATGGACGTGGTTTATCAGCGCGAGGGAGATGGCATCATTGTCGAGACCGGCGCCAAGGCTTCTCCCGACGTGTGGTACAGTTATGCCATTCTAATGGACTTCGCCGAGCAGCAGTTCACGATCTATTTCGAGGGCCAGCCGCTGGCGACGAACAAGTTCGTTGACCTCGGCGTGGCCGACGTCGAGCTGGACCGCTTGACCGACGCTGACCTGACGGCCCTGCCGGCGCAGGCCAACCAGCAATCGCAGGCCATGGCCGGGACGGCTTACGTCGACGACTTCCGCATCGTTCACAGCGAGACGGATTACCTCTTCCCGGCCGACGGCAACGGAGACGGCGCGGTCGACGCATTGGATCTCGACGTGTGGCAGGAAACGTACGGGGTCTCCTATGCGGCCGCGCCGGCGGCGGGCGCGCTCGGCGTGTCGTCCGCGCCGCGCGACAACGACGTCGCCTGGTCGGTGGCCTCGTCTGCGGAGAGTCCTGAGCCGGATCGCATGCACGGCGGCTTGGCCGTCGATGCCTCGCTGGCGTGGCTGGCACAGCGCCGCGAACCAGCAGCGAACCAGCCCGTGCGGCCATCGGCGGCAGGCACGCCGTCGGGCGCTGCGCATGGGACGCGGGACGCTGCGTCGGCTCGCCATCAGGCGCTCGCGGCGGTCCTTCGGCCGGGTGCGGAGCTTCGCTTTGGCGTCGAGCCGACTGGCGACGCGCGGCAAGTCGATGCTCCATCGGCCATCGACGCGGCGCTGGAGACGTTGGGAGTCGCTGAAACGACCCTGGGCGAGCTCGCTGATGCGTGGGTCCGATTGACGTAGTTGTTTCGCTCGGCGCGCTGAGTCTTTCGCGCGGCAGCGAGTGAACCGTTTTGGGCGGCGACTACCCGGTGCGGCGAGAGGCGGTCACCGTCCGTTCAAGCGCCACAGGTCGGGTCGTGTGCTGGTGACGGCGCGGCAACCGCTGTCGATGGCTTCGCGGACGTCCGCTTCGGTGCGGCAGAGGCCGCCGGCGATTCGGGGCAGCGGGCAGCGGGCGAAGTCGGCGGCGACCTTTACCGCCGCCGCCGCCGGCAGGATTTCAATGGCGTCCGCCTGCGACTTGGTCGCGACGGCGATGCCCCGCTCCATGGCCCGGCTGTCAGACAGGAATAGCCGCACGATGGTCATGAGCTTCAGTTGCCGGGCCGCCTTCGCCAGATGGTGGTGCACGGTGACAATGCCATTGAATCGGTGAAGGCTGGCCAGGTATTCCAATCCGGCTTCGCTGTTCTCCAGGCCGGCGATGAGATCGATATGGGCGAACAGGCCGACGCCGGCCAGGTCCGGCGCCCGAAACCGCTCGATCGTGCGGGGCAGTTCGACGAGCGACCCGCCTTGGAGGAACACCGTGCTGGCCTCGGTGATCACGCGGCCGTGCTTTTCGGGATCCCACAGCACGGGAATCACAGGTTCGCGAAGCCACTTTTCGATCGGGTGACGACTCACAGCCAGCATCCCTGGAGCTTGCCGGGCGTGATTGCCGGGCGTGATTGCCGGGCGTGGGAAACGAGAACGGCCATGCTTACTGGGCGATTCTTTTAGAATCGCTTGACGCGTTCGTTCCGTCAGGATAATAATCATTAGTGTCGGCGTCAGCCGGCGACAATTCAAACAGCTACATGCATGGCTTGGGCCCAGAGTTAACGAGAAAGGCCCTGCGGGTTGCACCGCAGGGTCTTTTTTATTGGCCTGAATTAATATGTCCGAGGCGGCAATTACATCGCTGACCGGTCCGTCGCCGGTCGAGCAGTTGCTCGAGCGTCCCCTGGACGTGCTGGTGATCGGCGGCGGGATCGTCGGCGCCGGCGTGGCGCGCGACGCCGCCATGCGGGGCCTGCGCACGGGGCTGGTGGAGCAGCACGATTTCGCCTCCGGCACCAGCAGCCGTTCGAGCCGCTTGCTCCACGGCGGCATGCGGTACCTCGCTCAAGGCCGCGTCGGATTGGTGTGGGAGGCGAGCCGCGAAAAGACCGTGCTGCGGCGCATCGCGCCCCATTTGGCCCAGCCGCTGGAGTTCATTTTTCCGACCCGGCAGCGGAGCGGCTGGCCCCGCTGGAAGCTCGCCTTCGGCGTGAAGCTGTACGACTGGCTGTGCGGCGTCGGCCAAGGCGGCGGCAGCGGCAGTCTGGGCGTTGAAGAAACCCTCCAGCGGGTCCCCGGTCTTTGCGCCCAGCGGCTCACCGGCGCCGTCCGGTACCACGACGCGCTCACCAACGACTCGCGGCTGGTGATCGACACGCTCATGTCGGCCGGCCGATATGGCGCCGTAGCGTGCAATTACGTGAAGCTGCGGGACGCCCGCCAAGAAGGCGATCTGTGGAAGTGCGACGTCGAAGACGGTCGCACCGGCGCCCGTCACGTGATCGAGAGCCGCACCGTCGTGAACGCCACCGGCCCGTGGTCGGATCGCATCCCGCATTCCAGAACGTCGCTGCGGCTGACCAAGGGCGTACACCTGGTGATCGAGCGGGGCCGGCTGCCGGTCGAGGACGCCGTCGTGCTGGCCGAGGGAAGCCGCATCTTGTTCGTGATTCCCTGGGGCGAGCGGGTGATCCTCGGCACGACCGACACCGACTACCGCGGCGACCTGGAGGAGCCCGGCTGCGACGACGCCGACGTCTCGTACATCCTCGACGTCGTGAACGACGCATTTCCCGGCGTCGGCCTGGGGCGGGCCGACCTGGTCAGCACCTGGTCGGGCCTGCGGCCGCTGGTGGCCGACGCGCGGGGCAATCCGTCGGACATTTCCCGGCGGCATAAGATCGAAATGAGCAATCCCGGCTGGTGGGACATCACCGGCGGCAAACTGACGACCTACCGCCTGATGGCCGAGGAGACGGTCGATTCGATCGTCAAGCGCCTCGGCATGGCGGCGCCGGCCGGTCGCACGGCGACGACGCCGCTGCTGGAGAACGGCCACGCCGGCGGACCGAGCGGCATACTGCCGCCGCCGGTCTCGGAATCGGCGGTGCGGCGTTTCTGCTTGGAAGAAGGCGCGTGGCGATTGGACGACGTCATGATCCGCCGCAGCAGTTGGCGGCACTATTATCGAAACCACCTGGAACTGGCCAGTAGCGTGGCCCGCTGGATGGCCGACGCGCTGGCCTGGACGAACGGAGTTTTGGAGGCGCAGTTGCAGCAGTACCGCCGCCTGACCGGCGCGGCGGAGCCGCCGGCGCCCCATATCACGATGGGCCGCCCGCAGGCCGGCGAGCATGTCGAGCCCAGCGGCGCCGAAAGAGCCGTGGGCGTGAAGTAGCACTGCCGAACGTCGCGGCCGACGGAACCCCTTTTATTTTTTTGGAGCAACGACCCATTCCTCGTCGGAAGTTCGTCAACCGGGTCAGCGCAGCGGCGGTTAGTTCCGCCGCAACGTTAAACACGGTTGAACATAAACAATTGAACGCCACACGCGGAGAATTAGCGCAGCCTTCAAGCCGTTTTAACCCGGCGTCGTTATGACTGAAGCGCTCGCCTGATGCGCCTGCCGTCCCGGCGGCAAGCGCGGCGATTCGCCGAACATCGCGGCGCCCCAGCTTTAGGACCGCAGTTTCATCCGGCAGTCCGGGAGCCGCCGCAAGACTCACGTTCAGCGCCGCCGCGACGGCGCTCGCAGTACGCCCAATTCCGTCCACTTGTCTCAGCACCGAGAACGCACTCATGGGAGGTCTGATCATGGAACGCCGACTACGCCGTCACCCAGCCCTGGCGACGGCCGCTTTGTTGATCTTGGCCGCGGGCAGCGCCCGGGCCGTCGAATACGCCAACATCGACGTGGTCGACGGCTCGCCGTCGAACACCACGCCGCCGACGGTGACGATTCCGTCCGGCCAAAGCACGCCGAATTTCTTCGTCGATCCCGGCTCAGTCGTCGGCGAAATCCCGATCCGCATCGGCGCCAGCGCGGCCGACGACGCGGCCGGCGGCATTCTGATCGCCAATGTCCGCGAGATTCTGCGGCAACCGGTCGAGGCCACGCAGTCGATCTCGGCCAGCCCGTCGATCGTTTGGGACGACGATCCTACGTCCGTGAACACCCGCAACGTCTCCGGCGGCATGGCGATCGTCACCGACCGGGCCGGCAACGACGGCCTCGGCGCCGCGTACCCATTGGGGAGCAACTTCAACATCAACGTGGCGGGCGCCTACTTTCCGTTCAGCGAAGGATGGAAAGGCGCCACCGTGTGGGCGTCGGTCCAGAACGCCATCGAGCTGGACATGATCGCCGGCAGCTCCGGCATCCAGCTTGGTACGCACGTCAAGCCGAATTTTTTCTTCGATACGCCGTTCGACCAGAGCGATAGCAACGACCTGGGCAACCACTTCGTGTCGATTCCGGGCGTCACCGACTCGCGGCAGCAAGGCATCCTGCTGACGATGCACGCCAAGAACGAAGACAACTTCACGGCCGTCAGCCACACCGCCGACGGCGATGGCTGGCAGCTCAACACCCGCGGCAACCAGCAGGACTCGCCCAGCAACGGCGAGAGCAAGCCGTTTTCCTTCGTGTTCGTTCCGCTGGGCACGCCCAACGTGACGATGGCCGCCATCCATGGCGCCACGGGCACGGCGAACGAGCCGGTCGCCGTGCTGAAGAGCGGCGCCAACTTCACGCTCGCCAAGACCACGGACGGCTTGTCGGGCACCTACCGCCTGACGATCGACGGGCATTCGCCCACGACCGGCGCGCTGTTCGTGCAAACCGGCAGCAGCCTGACCGGCAACGGCGGCCTCCCGGCCGACACCCTGGTGAGCTACAAGCCCGACAACGACGGCTGGATCATCACCTCCGACGACCTGATGAACGTCA
>QEVI01000259.1 GCA_003576855.1 Planctomycetota bacterium | reverse complement strand
GCGTGCTATGCGGCGGGCCTGTCGTGTAAATAACCGCTGGACGACGCCGGCGGATCAGGCGCAGTCCCGCCCAAACGGCCGGCAATAGCCAGCCGATGTGCCGATCGGGATTGGAAAAAAAACGCTGCTCCCACGTCTTAATCTGGTTCCGGAGCCGCGAGCCGCCCAATGCGCTCACAGGCGGCGACGCGGGCGTCGGCAAGGACCGTTCGCCGGGCGGCCCAGCAACGGGCACGTCAGCGGACCGCTGACCTCGTTGCTTGACCCGTTCGAGGCCGGCCTTTGCGCGAACTATGGGGCGGAGCACCGTGGTGCGGTGGACTTCCAGATTCGCAGGGATCAGCGCATCGAGCGTCGGATCTACCGTGATCGGATGGACGGCCTCCGGCTTAGGAGTAAGCACGATCGGCTCCCAGCCGAACTCCGGCAAATACTTGCAGAAGCGCAAGATGCGAAACACGCCTCCGGAATTGGCCGGCGGAAAGGGATAGGAGATCATCAAGGCGCGACGGGTGAGCGACATTGCCGGGCTTAACCCTTGGCTCGGCGCCTTCGGCCGTTGCCGACTGACAGCGTTCTGACGGCGGCCGTCACGCGTTGTGGAACTTACGAATCGTGAAGGCCATCCGACTTTGAACCGCTGGCCAACGCGTTGGAGTAGAGGGCAGTGTTTTGCTTTCGCGCCAGCCGGGAAGCGGCGTATCCACGGGAATGATCCCTTAGCCCTCGAGCCATGGTGACGAGTTTCCGCCTGACAGCGGCGCCGACGAAGTACGTAGCCGTATCGAGTTCGACGGGAACGGCGCCGAAGCCGGCCTTGAACCGCTCCAGTCCTGTGTTGCCCTGGTTGACGCCGCCTAGGGAAAACCGGCGGATTCCCGCGGAGCGCAACCGGTCGCAAACTTGAAGGATCAATGCATGCGACGCTCCATGCTCCATTCCCGCGGGGCTGGCGCCCGCCGACTGATAGTAGGCGCCGTGCTGCGAGCGGAGCACCGCTATCGAAGCGAGCACCTGTTCGTCCCGCCGCGCCTGAAAGATCGTTCCGGCGCCGGTTATTAGGAATGACTCGATGGCCTTGCGAGAAAAACTCTGCGGCGCCGCTTCGCCGCGCGCGGAGCGACGCGCCATGGAGTCGCCTTGAAGCGCGATGTGCGCATCGACCGCGGCGGTTTCGCACGTCTCTAGCACTTCAATGCCCAGCTTGCGGGCCTTTTTTTCGTTGCGGCGATGATTTGCCGACAAACGTGCCATCCAGTTCGGCGACTGCAGGTCTACCACGAATTCACGTCTTCGTTGGCGACGCGACTCGAAGGGCAATCGCGGGATTTCCGTGACCGGCGACGCCAGGCTGTTGATGTGCAATTCATGGATGCCGCAGCGCCGAGAAGCATCGGCAAGCCGCTTCCACAGTCCCTCAGGCGAGTTGATCGTGGAGAGCGAAACCAAATGCAGGGAGGTGCATACGCGGCCTCGGGCGTACGCGCCCAGGGCGCCCCAGCGAATTTGGCCGCTGCGGCGCTCTGCCACCAGCCAGGGCCGTCGCCCCTCTCGCCGCAAATACTCGACGTACTGCGGCGTGCAGAACGGATTTTCCGGATACACGCCGGCCAGTTGGCAAATCAAATGCGGCTCGCACCTGTCAGAGAGCAACAGTTCACTCTCCACGTCGATTCGCTCCGACGAAAGCCAGTTCGGCCAGGTTAGCGTCGATCATGAACTTGCACGCCCAGTTAAGGTACTCAAAGGGACGGTAGCCGCCGTTAATCGGATAGGAACCTTTAACGGCGCCTTGCAGGTCGGGCGAACCGTCAACACGGATTGTGCGCCGCACAAACTGGTTAACCCTCAACGCGGCGTCGACCAGCTCGCTGCGATCCGTCACTTTTCCAAGATATAGCCAGCAGTATGCTAACTGCGACGATCCGGTAAGGCAGTTCCAGTTGGCAGCCGGTTTCCAGTCCGCATCCAATCGGCCGGCGAGAAACCCGTCCGACCGCACAGCGCGGCATGTCCCTTCAGCGGTCTTCAAGGCCGCGTCGAGATATCGCTGTTGCTGGCTGAACTTAAAGGCTTCGACAACTCCTCGCAGCGCGTAGCCAATTGTGTGCGTCAGCGGTCGCGTCGTGTCCGAAAGGCAGCAGTGCTGAAACCAGCCGTTTGCCGTTTGATGGGTTAGCGCCCAGTCTACGTTGCGAAGCGCATGCACGGCATATTCGTCGTTAGACGCCGCCTTGGCCGCCTCCAGGAGGCCCCATGCCGTAGCATGGCGTCCGCGAAGCGACCGCCGAGTCGCGACGCCCCGCACGCCAGCCCGATCAGTATCTGGCCGGTGTTAAACACGACGGGCACGGGGTGTGCGACTCCGACGACCCCCCCTTGGTAGGCGCCGTCGGGCATTTGAATCCGCTCTAGCCAAGAGAGCATCCGCTCGCCTCGGCGTGCCATGTCGGCGTCGTCATGGTTGTCGGCAAGTGCAAGGACGGTCGGGACGATGTAACCGGTGGTTTCGGGATAGGAGGGCGCCCAGCCCGTTGTGAGGCTGAAGTGCCTGGCGACTCCCCCATCCGCCGACTTGGAACGGTCCTGCGCGCGAGCGAGCCAGCGGCCGCCGAAGCGCACCGCGGCTTCCGGTCCCGGATCGTCGAACAATCGTTCCTCGCGATCACGCCGCGCTTCGGCCTTTGCCGCCGGCGGCAGCAGCAGGCGTTTAACGCGCGACGTTAACAACTTCCTGGCTCGCCCTAGCATAGGGACGTTCACGTCGATGAATTAGGAGAGCGCCGAGTTGCCCAAGGGCGGCAATCCGTCGCGACCGACTGCCAAGGCGGTCAGCACGAGGTCGCCCATCGGACCTCGCCAACCGAATTGCCGATCTAACCAATGGCGAAATCCGCTCAATGACTGCTCGCCGCTGATCGGCGGGCGGTAGCCGAGTTCTTTAATGGCGCGTGCATTGCTATACCGCACGTTTCGCAGTTGCTGCTCCAGCACAGTTGCCGCGTAGCTGGGCCGATTGGCCGACGGCCCGCGAGCGAGCGTCGGGGCGCCGTTCATTCTGCCGCGCATTCGGGCCGGCATGCGTTTGCTCAGACGCGCCACGGCGTCGATGGCGCTTTGCCACATGGGATCTTGCCGCAGCGCTTTGCGGACATCGGCGGCAAACAGGCGGCGAATCGCCCGGGTGAACGATGCCTGGGGGCGGCGGCTCGCGCGCAACACGGTCTCGGCCGCGGCGCTCGATATAACTGGAAGCGGCAAATCGATCAGCGCCGCCTCGGCAAGCTGTTCTATGAGGTCGCGCCACGTCAGGCGCGATTCCTGGTCGGTCACGAATACGCGGCTTCCGTCGGCAGGTCCGCCGTCGAGCGCCAACCGAATGGCATGGACGAGATTCTGAACGTCGACAAGCTCGCAAGGCAACTCCGCGTCGATGATCGCCCCCTTGCCGCTACGCAGGTGTTCGACGAGCGCCAGCAGGAACGGCGAATTCACGCCGGAGACGTTCGGCGGGCAGAGCACCACGGCCGGCAATCCTCGGCGAGCGGCCTTGGCGATCATGCGGTCGCATTGTTCTTTCATCGCGCCGTAGGAGCCGGGCTCGGCGCGCTTGGGACATTGCTCGTCGATCGTCCCGCCGTCGAACCGCGGCCCGTACACGGCGACGCTGCTGATATGGACCAGCCGCTGGATGCCCGCCGCCCGCGCCGCGTCGATCAGGTTCGCCAGCCCTCGGACCATCACGTCGCCGCCGGCCCGAAAACAGTTCACCAGGTGCGTGCAGCCTTCCAGGGCGCCGCGAAGCTCCGCTTTGTTCAATACGTCCGCGCATCGCAGGGGCATTCCGTGCCGCGCAAGCTGCCAGGCATTGCCGCTGCGATGGATCAGCGGCACGACGCTGCCGGGGTCGCTTTGCCACAGCGATTCAGCCAGGGCGCTGCCCACGAACCCCGAAGCGCCGACAATCGCGATTTTCATAGCGAAATCAGTTCCTGGACTGGTTGCACGGGCGACCGCGGCGCATCGAACGGTTCGGCCTGGGCGTACAACGTTTCTAACAGCCGGAGCGACTCCAGCGCGCTGGCCGAGGGCGACATCGGTTCGCGCTCGCCCCGGCAGGCCGCGACGAAATCCGCAAGCTGCAATTGAAAAATGTCGCCGGGATCGCCGCTAGCGCCGCGGTCCTGCAAGACGACGGCCAGGCCCGGCTCCGTGTGCGGAAAGAGCCGAATCTGCGCACGGTCGTGATCGGCCAGCACCACCGTGCCGGCCTCGGCGTCCATCGCAATGACCGGCGTCATGGCCGTCATTTTCGAAAAGCGAGCCTCGCCTTCCAGTTGCCGCCCGCCGAAGTCGAAGCGAAACGACGCGAAGGCGTTAGCCTCGGGTCCTCCGGCGCCGTCGTGCACCAGGGCGGCCTCGCGCGGATAGCCGAACCAATGCAGCATCCTGTCCAGGAAGTGGGTCCCCATAACGACCAGCACCCCGCCGCCGACGGATTGCCGGTCAAGATTGTAGCGAGACAGCGGCGACCAGCCGCCCCGCGAACCGCACTGATAGGCGAACCGCTTGACGGCGCCGAAATGTTCGCGCTCTAGCAGCCGCTTCATGAGCTGCACATTCGGGCGGTGCCGCTGCGAGTAGCCCACGCAGGCGACGCGGCCCTGTTTGACGGCCTCGAGATGAATCGCTTCGCCGTCGGCCACCGTCGTCGCCAGCGGTTTTTCAATTAGGACGGAAATGCCCCGCTTGAGGCATGCAATCGCCGTCTCGCAGTGCAGGTGGTTCGGGGTGGCGATGACGGCGCCGTCGATCCCGCCAGGCAGTTCGTCGATGCTCGTCGCCGCCTGCACGTCGCCGCCGGCGAGCCGGGCAAGCGAGCGGGCTCGTTCCAGGTCGGCGTCCACCGCGGCCGCCAGCCGCGCGCCCTCGGTCTGCAAACAGGCGGCGGCATGTCGCTGAGCGATCCTGCCGCAGCCGACGATGGCGATGTTTAAAGGATTGTGCATGTTATTCGTACAGCAAGTTGCTTATCTCGCGCTGTGCCCGCAATCCTACCTACCACTCAGAGCAGACGCGTAGCTCTCTTCGGCCGAGCCGCGAAGCGCCAGGTGCGCGCCCTCAAGGTGCCCGCGCAGGTAGGCGAGCCGCCAGCGAGCTTTAAATCGCTTAGCGCGACTCAGCATAAACGGACTGAAGCCGAATCGCACGTATTGAAACAACAACTGGGTATACGCCCAGCGAGGAATCCCTGCAGCGGTCGTCTCTTTGTAAACGTGAGTGAGCCCGGCGGACTTCCCCTGACGAAAAGCTCGTTCCAGCGCCCACTTGGGCGTGCATCGCTCTTTAGGTACGTAGTGCCAGACCATCGCGTCGGGCACGACCTTAGGGCGAACGCCCGCTCTGGTAAGGCGCGCCTGCATCTCAGATTCCTGTCCGGTGGCGCCCACGGGGGAACCAGGGCCGACCATCGGGTTGAAGCCGCCGCAGCGACGCAGGTCGGCGGCGTAGGCCGCCCAATTGAAGCCCAAGAACGGGCATTCTTTCTGCTCGCGCGTCTCGTCCATCGGACAACCTGTCGCCGACAGCGGCAACGACTTCCTCAGCCAGTCTGGGGGCGGACATTCATAATCGACGCCGAACGGGCCGCCAAAAAACCGCCCGCTTGGGCTTGCACACGCGGCTGCTTCGTAGGCCATGAGAGTCTGCGGCGCCACGCGGACGTCGTCATCGAAAAAGACCAGCAGGCAGTCGCCCACACAGGACAACGCTGCATTTAGCGCTGCGCTCTTGTTGCCGACGGGGTGAAACAAATACTCCGCCTTTAGTTGCGCCGGCGCGCCGTCCACGACTGATCTCACGCCGTGGTCCCCGCCGTTCTCGACAATCAACGTCTTTTCGAACGACGGAGGCAATTGGCACGCCGCAAGAGATCGCAGGGTCCTGTTCAGCAGGTCGAGGCGATCCTGTACGGCGATCACGGCGACGATCTTGGTCATGTGCGTTCGCGGCACGCGTTCACCCGAAGCTCAGCCAGCCACGTCCGTTCCAGGCAAGTTGACCACGGCGCGTTCGCCGAGGCCGGCGCCTCGTCGCGAGTGCATCCAGACATGGCGAAGCCCCGCCATCTGGCCACGCATATACTGCAAGTCGCACTTGGCTTTGAAGCGTCGATGCCGACTGTAAGTCATCGGATTAAGGTACAACGCGATGATTTGTCCGACGTACTTCCTCACAAGCCAGGTCGGGCATCCAAAGAACTGCATGCCATCGTGCTTGCGCGTCAAGCCCGTGGACATGCCGTTCTTATAGGACCTGGCAAGCGACCATTGCGGCGAACAGCGAGCCTTGGGTACGTAGTGCCAGACCATCGCATCGGGCACGACTTTTGGGCGCAAGCCCGCCAAGCTCAGGCGGACCTGCATTTCTGTCTCCTGCCCCGTGGCGCCGCTGATGGCGCCGGGCCCGACGTTAACATTGAACCCGCCGCACCGGCGCAGGTCGCTGGCGTACGCAGCCCAATTGCAGCCCAAAAACGGCGCCTTTCTGGCTTCCGCCGCGCTATCTAACATTACCCCAAGCGCCGAAGGCGGCAACGTTTGTTTTACCCATTCGGGCGGCGCTTCCTCATAATCGACGCCCATCGAACCGCCAAAAAAGACGCCCGCGGGATGCCGCTCGGCCGCCTGCTGGTAGGCGACCAGCGTGCTAGATGCGATCCGCACATCATCGTCGAAAAACACCATCAGTTCTTCGCCGGCGCCGGCTATCGCCAGATTGAGCGAGGCGCTCTTGTTGGGCGTTTCGCTATGTTGATATTCCGCATGAAGCCATGCCGCCGCTCCGCGCACGGCCTCCTCAGCGCCAGCGCGCGGCCCGTTTTCAGCGACAACCGTCCGCACAGGCGACGATGGTTGGCGGCACTCCCCCAGCGTTTGCAGCGTTGTTCGCAGCAATTCGCTACGGCCGCACGTCGGTATCACGATTATCATCGCAGGTTCGCACAGCCAAGAGCGCCGAGAACAGGGTTCAATTAGTTGAGCTTCAGGATGTCACGAGCTGCGGCCGTTTCTCGTTCGATCGTGAAGTTCTCGGCGATTCGATTCCAGCCCTGCATTCCCATGTTCACACGAAGCTCTGGATGGCTACCTAGCTCGAAGAGGCGTTTTGCATGTTCATCTACGTCTCCTGGCGTTACCAGAAAGCCGTCTTGGCCATCCCTAATGAGCTCCGTTAAGCCACCGCTCCTGCCAGTTACGACCGGCAAGGCCGCCGCCATGGCTTCGGCGAAGCTGACGCCGAATGCCTCGATCTGGTTGGTAATGGGGCCTTTCTGGCTATGCGCGGTAAAGACATCGGCCTGCTGCAACAACTCCTTGACGCGAAGTTCAGATACTGCGCCCAGCATTCCCACGCGTGTGGACAACCCGCGCTTGATCACCAGCCGTTGAACCAGTTCCTTCATGGGACCGTCGCCGGCAATTATAAGCCGCGCTTTCAACCCCATTGCGATTGCACGTCCGAATGCCTCCACCGTAAGGTCCGGACCTTTGCAATCCACGAGCCTGCCTACGTATAAGATGGTAACTGGTCGTCTATTCGCCGGGCGAACGGGCGGCGCACCGATCTCGACGCCTGGGTACTTCACCCGCACGCGCGATTCGTCGACGCCGATGTTTAGCAGGCGGTTTCTGCACTCAAGGGAATTGGCCACAAACTTTATATAGTCGGGCAGTGATTGAACCCGCGATACGTATCCCCCCGGATGACCGGGCTTTCCGGAGCCGTCGCCGCGAACGTAATCCCACGTGACGTCAAAACCGTGACAGAACACATACAGTGGCCCCATTTCGGGCAGCCAGTTTTCAGCGAACGGCAGCATGTCGCGGAGAAAATGCCCCATCGTCAGAGGGCGACGCATCCGATTGACTTCCTTATGGACCTGGGCGAATGACGGCACGTTCCAAACGTCATATCGAATTGCGCCAAGGCGATTTCGCAGGCGCTGACCCATTGTGGGACGGTCGCGCAAGTGCACAATGCGCTTCACTTCGGCAATGCCCAGCGGCGATTTGTCATAGGTTGCCAGCGCCGTCGTCCAGTGGGACAGCGACTTTAGCATGCGCCGCATCCACGCGTTCGAAGGCATGCCTATTCGACTGGCAATGACTAGCATGGCATCGTTTCTCGATGACTTGCAACGCTCGTGCCGGCCGGCGTCGTCCTTTCGTAAAAGTAGAAGTCGGCGCGACTTTCGGACTTGTAAGGGTTCTCGACCGTCCCAACTAGCCTCCATCCCGGAAACAAGTTCTCGACCATCGTAGTAAACCGTCGATCGCGAACATGAGGAACTCTCTGTTTTCGGTCTTCGTTCGACGAATAAATCACGACAAAGCGATTCGAAGCATTAAAAAGATCTCGCATATACCGGCAATAATCGCCGTCGTCAACCAGGTGATAGAGGACATCGAGCGACAGTGCGAGATCGAACTGTCTGCTACGATCAAATTCCTCGCTTAGACAAAAAAGCTTGCTTCGATCAGTAGCAAACTTTTTGGACAATATGTCGATGGCCGTGGCAGACACGTCTACGCCGACATACTCAGGGCAACGCAGCAATGACAGTTGATTGCCGTCGCCGGCGCCGAATTCAACAACAGTGCGAATCCCACGCTCAGCGATAAACCGGTTGACGACCTGCGCCTTGAACTGCGCCAACTCGCCATATGACCCCAGCCCGGAGTTTCCTCCGGCAGCGTAGCGGCGCTCCCAATATGACGTCGCGTTGAATCGGCGAGTCGATCGGGTCAGCGTCGTTTTTAGTTGCTTGGCGGGCTCCTTGACGAGTCGCCTGAGGACTCGTCGCCATAACGATTGTTTGGCCGAGCGCTTTCGGCGAGCCGGTCTTATTGCCGGCTTACGCATGCCTGGCTTTAATAGGACGGCCAGTAGGATTTCGTTTTCCAGTTTCTCCGCCAGGCAGTCGGCGCCGTCGATCATAAAGTCGCCGGGCGACCAAAAACTGCGGTGAATCTCATAGGAGTTGCCGCAGGCCTCGCCTTGAGGGACGAACTCCGCCGGCGTACTGATGATCACCGCCTTCGTCGCATGCGAAATGCATTCTCGGACGTATTGGCCAAGGGTGGGGAGGATTTCGCGCAAATCCCCGACGAACACGCTGTTGTAGACATACGAGTGAACCGGCGTTAAGTAGTCGCGAAACCCCTCGATGCCGTCAATTACGACGCGCCAGTTCGCCCGTTGGTACCTTGCCGGGTCATGCTCGGAGGCGACGATATCCGTATACTCGCGAAACAGAAAGCCCCATTTGCCAAAGCCGGTTCCTATGTCAAGAATCGACTGCGGCTTTAGCTGCTGCACGACGCTTAAAACGGTGGGGATGTGGTTGTTGCGGCTGGAGGGCATGAACGAGGACTGCCGAGTTGTCGGTTAGGGCGTCGGTGCGCTAGAGAGGCGAGTAACCGCGAGCGACCAAGTGGCGCCCTATGATGGCGCTGATTAGGTTCCGTTGCTCGGCGGTCAGCGATCGCCGGCCATGGCCAATATGATTTATGCTGACTGGGTCTTTGATGTGTTCGTGGTGGGCGAAAACGGCGACATCCCGCATCGTGGTGACGTCGGCTTCTTCTTCTATGTTAGTCGTGT
>QEVI01000258.1:6920-12934 GCA_003576855.1 Planctomycetota bacterium | reverse complement strand
TTCTTCCCGCCCATTTCGGCCTGTACCTTGACGCCCCGCGGAGCGACCTGTGCATAGATCTTCAGCCCCGTTTCGGTAGAACCGGTGAAGGAAACTGCCTTAACCGCCGGATGGTTCAGGATCTCGTCCCCAGCCTCGCTCCCCGAACCGAGGACAAGATTCAAAACTCCCGGAGGCAATCCCGCTTCGTTGAACAATTCGATCAACATCACCGCCGTCTTCGGCGTCAGTGTCGCCGGCTTGAACACGACCGGCGCCCTCGTCGACCAGATCGGCGTCGCCGCGCCCGTATTGCCGATACATCCCGCCGGCAGCGGACCGCACAGCGAGGGGGGACCCATCGCGCCGGCTGAGCTTGCGCGGCTGGCGCCGCTCGGGCTCCCGGCTGGCGAATCGGCGGCGCTGATTTCCGACGGCGCGCCAGACGATCGGCGTGACGTCGAGCCGGCGGCCGATGGCATCGAGCGGTCCATCGACAGGCTGCGGGGGAGGGCGGTCGTGTACGAAGTGGCCGGCGTACCGCGGAGCGCCCTCGGCGCCCGCGGCGACGCATCCACCGGCATCGCGTCGGTAGATTGGCCCCGCGATATAGCGACGGCTGTCACGGCGACGAGCACGGCCAGCGTGGCCGGCGATGCCCGCCCGGCGAGGGAAGGGCAGTCGCCCGCACGGGACAACTCCGTGGAGCGTCATGGGCAGCCAGCCGCCGCACTCGCCGACGCCGCACCAGCCGGTTCCACGCCCGCGGGAACCGCCGAGCCTCATGTTGCCCAAGCGGATCATGCCGGCTTAAGCGATCGGCGGACTGTCGCCATCGCGGCGATCGACGCCGCCTTCGCCGACGAGGCCGATGCCGCGCCTGACGCGGGATTGGCCACCGCGCCGCTGGGGGCGTTCATCGACAAGCACCAGCGCCATTTCCTGGGGCTGGCGGCGGCGCTGGCCGTTGGCGCCGGGCCCCTGGTCCGGTTTCTCCGCGGTCGCCGCCAGGGCGACGTCGTGAACCAGTTGCCGCCACGGCGCCGCGCCCGTTGGCGACTGCGGCGCTGAACCAGCGTTAGGCAGCAATGACCGCGGCTTGCGGCCCGCGACCGGCTGGACGACAATTGCCCTCAATCAAGTCGTGCTGGGCGGCCGTGGTGAGCCACGGCCCGCCCAGCAGTTACGAGCCAAGCCGCATCATGGAGTCAGCATGATTTCTTGTATTCTGCGATTAAGCCTCAGGGATCTTCGCGTCGTTCTCGCTGCGTGTCTGGCAACGGCGCTGCTGGCCGCGGGATGGTGCTCGCAGGGCGTGGCCGCCCAGTGGTCGAAAGAGCAGGCGCAACAGTGGTATGCCCAGCAGCCTTGGCTCGTGGGTTGCAACTTCGCGCCCAGCACGGCGATCAACCAGCTCGAAATGTGGCAGGCCGACACGTTCGACCCCGAGACGATCGACCGCGAGCTGGGCTGGGCCGCGTCGATCGGCATGAACACCGTGCGGGTGTTTCTGCACGACCTGCCGTGGAAAGACGACCGCGAGGGATTCTTCGGCCGCCTGGACCGGTTCCTCGAGATTTGCGACAAGCACAAGATCCGCCCGATGATCGTCCTGTTCGATGGGGTGTGGGATCCGGATCCGCAGAGCGGCCCGCAACGTCGGCCCCGCACGGGCGTTCACAACAGCGGTTGGGTGCAAAGCCCGGGTCGCGTCATCCTGGCTGACGACAAAAAGCAAGATGAACTTCAGGCGTACGTCGTCGACGTCATCGAGCGCTACAGCGCCGATGACCGCATCGTCGCTTGGGACCTGTTCAACGAACCGGACAACCCCAACGGCAACAGCTACGGTCCGCTTGAATTGCCGAACAAGGACGATCGCGCCGAGCGGCTCGTGCGGCTCAGCTTCAAGTGGGCCCGAGAGGTAGGGCCCCGCCAACCGCTGACGGTCGGCCTGTGGCGCGGCCCGGCGTGGGACAACCCCGCCGAGCTGAACAAGGTCCACCGCGCCGCGCTGGAACTGAGCGACGTCATTTCGTTCCACGACTACGGCAAGCCCGAGGTGCTGAAGAAGCGCATCGCGGAACTGAAGAAGACCGGCCGCCCGCTCATCTGCACGGAATTCATGGCCCGCGGCAACGGCAGCACCTTCGAGGACTGCCTGCCGATCATGAAGCGCCAGCGCGTCGGCGCCTATTGTTGGGGACTCGTCGACGGCAAGAGCCAAACCAAGTACCCCTGGCCGACGTGGCAGATGCCGATCCTTGGCGAACCCGATCCGTGGCACCACGACGTCTTCCACCCCGATGGCAAGCCATACCGCGAAGCGGAAGTCAAGCTCATCAAGGAGCTGACGGGCAAGTAGCCGCGCGGCCCGCGTGGCATCGACGGCATGAGGCGTCTCCGACGCATTTCCGGGGCGTCTCGGGCGCCGGGGGGCGGCGCATTTCACTTCCGGGCGGGCGGGTTATAATGCCATCTCGGCGTTTCTCGGTTCGCCGGCCCCGCGAACGAGCGCCGCCGTCGCCTTTTCCTTGCCGGCTTGGGCCCCTGTTGATGAACGCCTGCCGCTTGACAGTGGTTTCACTTCTGGTCGCGGCCGCGGCGCTGGGCGCCGATCGTACGGCCCTGGCCAATGATGGCGCCGTTGATTTCAATCGCGACGTCCGCCCCATCCTCGCCGCCAATTGTCTCACCTGTCACGGTCAGGACGCCGCCCATCGCGAGGCCGATTTGCGGCTGGATCGGCTCGAATCCGCCGACGACGCCCGCGGGGCGGAGGCGGTCATCATTCCCGCCGATCCGCCTGGCAGCGAGTTGATCGCACGGATCACCGCCAGCGACGCCGACCAGCGAATGCCCCCGGCCGACTCGGGCAAGGAGCTCACGCCGGCCGAAATCGAAACGTTGCATCGATGGGTCGCCCAGGGCGGCCAGTATGAACAGCACTGGTCGTTCGTCGCGCCGCAGCGGCCGGCGACGCCGCAGGTCGCCGACGCCGCCTGGGTGCGCAATCCAATCGACGCATTCGTGCTGGCGCGGCTGGAGCGCGAGGGGTTGCGGCCCTCGCCGCCGGCTTCGGCGCAAGCGCTCGCCCGTCGGCTAGCGCTTGACCTGACCGGCCTGCCGCCGACAGTCGAAGAACTGGCGGCGTTCGAAGCGGCCGCGGCCAGCGACCCGGCCGCTGCCTATGCGAACGAGGTGGAGCGGCTGTTGGCGTCGCCGCACTTCGGCGAGCGCTGGGCCCGCACCTGGCTCGATGCGGCCCGCTACGCCGATTCGGACGGCTTTGAGAAGGATAAGCCGCGGTTCGTCTGGATGTATCGCGACTGGGTGATCAACGCCCTCAATGCCGACATGCCGTACGACCAGTTCATCATCGAGCAGGTCGCCGGCGACTTGCTATCCGACGCCACGCAAGACCAGCGGGTCGCCACCGGGTTCTTGCGAAATTCGATGATCAACGAAGAGGGGGGCATCGATCCCGAGCAGTTCAGGATGGAAGCCATGTTCGACCGCATGGACGCCATCGGCAAGGCTGTGCTCGGGCTGACGGTGCAGTGCGGCCAGTGTCACTCGCACAAGTACGACCCGCTCGAACAGACCGACTACTACCGGATGTTCGCGTTTCTCAACAACTGCGATGAAGCGCAGATGTCGGCGTACACCGCGGCGGAGCACGCCGAATGGGCCGCCACGCGCCGACTTATCGCGCGCCTGGAAGCGGAGCTGAAAGCCTCCGCCCCGGACTGGCAAGCCCGCATGGCCGCCTGGGAACAGACCGAACAACTTCAACCCCGCAGCGACGCAGCCCGCAGTTCCAGCCAGGGAAACCCCACGTCCGCCTCGAACTGGACGGTCGTCAAGCCGGTGCTGGACGCCAGCGGCGGCCAGAAGCACTATCTCCTGGAAGACGGCTCGATCCTGGCGGCCGGCTACGCCCCCACGCAGCACACGACCGAGTTCACGGTCGAAGTGAAGTCGCCGGCGCGGGTCGCCGCCGTCCGCTTGGAACTGCTCAACGACCCCAATCTGCCCCACGGCGGCCCCGGGCGGAGCGTCTACGGCACGTGCGCCCTCACGGAGTTCAAGGTGGACGCCGCGCCGCTCGACGGCTCGGCGAAAGCTGAAGGCGTCAAGATCGCCCGCGCGACGGCCGATGTTAACCCGCCTGGCCGCCCGCTGGACGCCATCTACGACGATCGCAGCGGCAAGCCGCGCGTGACCGGTCCCATCGAATACGCCAACGACGGCAACGAGCTCACCGCCTGGGGCATCGACATGGGCCCTCGGCGCGCGAACACGCCGCACAACGCGGTCTTTGTGCTGGAAAAGCCGCTCGAAGTGAAAGGCGGCCTACGGCTGACCTTCCACCTGGTGCAAAACCATGGCGGCTGGAATAGCGACGACAACCAGAACCACAACCTGGGCCGATTCCGGTTCTCCGTGACCGACGCCGAAAACCCAGTCGCCGACCCTGTTCCGGCCGCTGTGCGGGCGATTCTGGCGATTCCGCCCGATCGCCGCACGCCCGAGCAGGCCGACGAAGTGTTCGGTTACTGGCGAACCACCGTGCCGGAGTGGGCTGAAACGAACCGCCGGCTGGAAGCCTTGTGGCAAAGCCACCCGCGCGGCACGACGCAGCTTGTGCTGTCGGAGCGGACGACGCCCCGCCAGACGCACCGCCTCGAACGGGGCGACTTTCTCAAACCGGCCGAGCCGGCGTCGCCTGGCGTGCCGGCGTTCCTGCATCCGCTCGATGAACCGAAAGCGTCGGCCGGGCCGACGGGCGGCGCGAAAGGCGCCGTGCGGCCCAATCGGTTGGATTTCGCCCGCTGGCTGGTCGATCGCCGGTCGCCGACGACCGCCCGCGCGATCGTCAACCGCGTCTGGCAGGCGTATTTCGGCGCCGGGCTGGTGACGACGCCCGAAGACCTCGGCACGCAAGGCGCACTGCCGACGCACCCGGAACTGCTCGATTGGCTGGCGGTGGAGCTGATGGATAGCGGCTGGAGTCTTAAGCACATCCATCGGCTCATTGTCGGCTCGGCGACGTATCAGCAGTCGGCCGCCGTCACGCCGGAGCTGCTGGCCCGCGATCCGGCTAACGAGTTGCTCGCCCGCGGCCCCCGCTTTCGCGTCGACGCTGAAGCCGTCCGCGACATCGCCTTGGCGGCAAGCGGCTTGCTGTATCGCAAGCTGGGCGGCCCCAGCGTCTATCCGCCGGCGCCGGAGTTTTTATTTCAACCGCCGACTAGCTATGGCCCCAAGACGTGGAACCACAACTCCGGGCCCGACCAGTATCGCCGTGCGCTGTACACGTTCCGATATCGCTCGGTGCCGTATCCGGCGCTGGAGAGCTTCGACGCCCCCAGGGGCGACGTGGCGTGCGTCCGCCGGGTGCGCTCGAACACGCCGCTGCAAGCGCTGACGACGTTGAATGAACCGCTGTACGTGCAGTGCGCCCGCGAGCTCGCTCGCCGGGCAATCGCCGAAGGCGGGGCGAACGACGAAGCCCGGCTGGCCTACGCGTTTCGCCGCTGCCTTTCGCGGCCGCCGAGCGCCGAGGAGCTTGCCGTGCTGGCGGACTTCCTCGCGCGGCAAAAGGCCCGCTTCCGCGACGGGGGGGCCGATCCGCAGCCGTTGATCGCCGACGGCGACGCTCAAGCCGCCGTCGCCGACGATCGGGCCGCGGCCGCCGACCTGGCCGCGTGGACGGCCGTGGCCCGCATCGTACTGAATCTGGACGAAACCATTACGAAGCAGTAGCAGGCAAGCGAGCCGGCTCGTCCCCGAGCCCGGCCCCTGCATGCCGCGCGACCTTCCGCCGGCTCTCCCCAAAAGGCCGCAGCCATGAACTGTCAAACTCATCTCCACCGAGGCGTGCCGCCGCGAGAATTGGCGCGTCGCTGGTTCCTCAAGGAGTGCGGCGTCGGCCTGGGGGCCATCGCACTGGGCCGCCTGTGGGACGGCGGCAGGGCGCACGCCGCCGCGGCGACGCCGCCCGGCGGACGCAGGCCCCACTACGCGCCCCG
>QEVI01000258.1:0-6912 GCA_003576855.1 Planctomycetota bacterium | reverse complement strand
AAGAACGTGATCTTCCTGTTCATGGCCGGCGCGCCGAGCCATCTCGAGCTGTTCGACAACAAGCCGGTGCTGGCGAAGTACGACGGCTCGCTGCCGCCCGCCGAGTTGATCAAGGATTACCGCGCGGCGTTCATCAACCCGAATTCGACCCTCATGGGTCCGAAGTTCAAGTTCGCCCGCTACGGCCAATCCGGCGCGGAGCTGTCGGAGCTGCTGCCGCACCTCAGCACGGCGGTCGATGACGTCGCCATCGTCAAGTCGATGGTCACCACGGCGTTCAATCACGCCCCCGCGCAAATCATGATGAGCACCGGCTCGCAACAGTTCGGCAAGCCGAGCCTGGGCGCCTGGACGCTGTACGGACTCGGCAGCGAAAGCCAAAACCTGCCCGGCTTCGTCGTCTTCAGCACGGGCGCCAAGGGCCCCAGCGGCGGCAGCGCCAACTGGGGGAGCGGGTTCTTGCCCACGGTCCATCAAGGCGTGCAGTTGCGCACCAGCGGCGATCCGGTGTTATACCTGTCGAACCCGCCGGGGGTGGACGACCGGCTGCAGCGCGAATCGCTCGACGTGATCAACGCCCTTAATCGGCGGCAACTGGACGTCATGGGCGACCCCGAAATCGCCACGCGCATCAACTCGTTTGAGATGGCCTATCGCATGCAGGCGAGCGCGCCGGAGGCGATGAACCTGGCTGACGAACCGGAGCACATCCTCAAGATGTACGGCGCCGAGCCGGGCAAGCCGAGCTTCGCCAACACCTGTCTGCTGGCCCGGCGGCTGGTGGAACGCGGCGTTCGCTTCGTGGAGATTTTCCACGAAGCGTGGGACCAGCACGGCTACCTCGTGCCCGACATCAAGCGGAATTGCGAAGTCACCGATCAGCCCAGCGCCGCCTTGGTGAAGGATCTCAAGCAGCGCGGCCTGCTGGACGAAACGCTGGTCATTTGGGGGGGCGAGTTCGGCCGCACGCCGATGGTGCAGGGCGATCCGAACGACGCGGGCGCCGGCCGCGATCACCATCCCAACGCCTTTACGATGTGGCTGGCCGGCGGCGGCGTGAAAGGGGGCGTGACCCTCGGCGAGAGCGACGACTTCGGCTTCAACGTCACCCGCGACGCCGTGAACGTTCGCGACCTGCACGCCACGATCCTGCACCTGCTGGGCTTCGACCATGCGCGGCTTTCGTTCAAGTTCCAGGGATTGGAACAGAGGCTCACCGGCGTCGAACCCGCGCGAGTCGTCCATGAGATCCTGGCGTAACGATCCCCCCGGCTCGAAGGGAGCGGCCCTGCGGGAGGCGTCTCCCACGCCGAACTCGCACGGCAAGCGGCGTCGGCCGGGCGAGCGAACTCGGCGTCGGAGCCGCCTCCCACAGGTTTTCGCCGCCATCCGGCTTCTGCAGGTATTGCTCGCCCTGGTCATCGTGCTGGCGGGCGACGCGCCCAGCGCCTGCCGCGCCGCGCCGGACTTCGACCGCGATATCCGCCCGATCCTTTCCGACAAGTGCTTCCATTGCCACGGCCCGGACGCTGAAACCCGCGAGGCGGACCTGCGGCTCGACGTTCGCGACAGCGCCCTGGGGCGGGCCATCGTGCCCGGAAAGCCCGACGACGGCGAGCTTATCGCCCGCATCGCCAGCACGGATGAGTCCTCGCGGATGCCTCCGGTGGAAACGGGTCTATCGCTCACCGATCGCGAGAAGCAGCTCCTCCGCGACTGGATCGCCGCCGGCGCCGAGTATGCCGAGCACTGGTCCTTTCGCCCGCTTCGCCGCGCGGCGGAGGTCCCAGCCGTAGGCGACCCGTCCTGGCCGCGGCAGCCGTTCGACTGGTTCATCCTTGCTCGGCTCGAGGCAGAAGGTTTGCAGCCCGCGCCCCGGGCTGACGCATTGCGCCTGCTGCGCCGCATGGCGTTGGATCTGACGGGGCTGCCGCCCACGGTCGCGGAGATCGAGGCCTTTGAGGCGGCCTTCAAGGAAGACGCGGACGCGGCGCTGGCCGCGGCGGCCGACCGCCTGCTGGCCAGCGACGCCTTTGGCGAACACCTGGCCGTCGCCTGGCTCGATGCGGCCCGCTACGCCGATTCGTTCGGCTACCAGTCCGATCAACTCAATACGCAATGGCCCTACCGCGACTGGGTTGTGCGGGCCTTCAACCAGAACCTGCCGTATGACGAGTTTCTTACCTGGCAGCTTGCCGGCGATCTGCTCCCCGGCGCGACGCGCGACCAGGTTCTCGCCACGGCCTTCAACCGCATGCACCGCCTGACCAACGAAGGGGGTTCGATCGCCGAGGAGTGGCTGGCCGAGAACGCCGCCGACCGCGTGCAGACGTTCGGCGCTGCCATGCTGGGACTGACGCTCGAATGCGCCCGTTGCCACGATCACAAGTATGATCCGATCCTTACGCGCGATTACTACTCGCTGACGGCGTTTTTCAATTCGATCGCCGAAAGCGGCATGTACGACCATTCGGCGAAGGTCCCGCCGCCGTCTCTGCTGCTGCCGACCGCCGAACAAGAAGCGCGATTGGCCGCCGCCCGAGAAGAAGTGGCCGCGGCCGAAGCCGCCGTAGCGAAAGCCCGCGCCGGCGGCCAGTCGCGATTTGCGGCGTGGCGGGAAAGCCCGCCGGCTGCGGAGCTTGCGGACCTTGTAGCCCACTACACGTTCGACGGCGAGTTGTCGCCGCTAAGGAACGAGGCCCCCGGCGCGACGACTAGCGGCGACGCCGCGGGGCTGGCCCAGGTCGCCGGCGTGCCTGGACTGCCGTCGCGGGGTCGCCCAGGGGGTCGGGATTCCTTTGCGACTGGAGACCCCGCCAGCAATGCCAATTCGCCAGTCGCCAAGGACTCCCGAACCCTTCCCGACTCGCTAAACTCGAACATGGCGCTGCGGTTCGACGGCGACCACGGCGCCAGCTTCCCCGCGCTGCTGGAGATTGACCGCTTCGACCCGTTCACCATCGACTTCTGGCTGCGCGATCATGCCGCCAGCCCGCTGCCGGTCGTCGTCGCCCATCGTACGTTCGGAACCGACGTCGGCCCGAACGGCTTCGACCTGATGCTCGCCGGCGGCGTGTTGCAAGCCCGGCTGTACCGCGTCTGGCCGGGCAACGCCATCGGCGTCGAAGCAGCAGAGCCGCTCGCCGCCGGCCAGTGGACTTACGTCGCCGTTTCGTACGACGGTTCGAGTCGCGCAACGGGATTCCGGCTGTACATCGACGGTCGGCCCCTGGCCCTTCGCGTGCTGCGCGATCACATCTACAAGCGCGCCGCCGTGGCGACGTACGGCGAAGGGAGCTTCACGCTCGGCCAGCGTTTCCGCGATCGAGGATTCAAAGACGGCGAGATCGACGACTTCCGCGCGTTTAGTCGCGCGCTAACGCCGTTGGAAGTCCGGCGGCTGCACGACGCCACTGCCGGCGACTCGCAGCCAGAACAACCGTCCGCGCCGCTGTCGGACGATGCGCTATTTGAGACGTACCTCAGCGCCGTCGACCAGCCGTACCGCCAAGCGCTCGCGCAACTTCAAGCCGCCGGCAAGATGCTGCTGGCCGTCGAAGAGGAAATCCAGGAAGTCTCGGTCATGCAGGACGATGCTGAGCCGCGGCCGACGTACGTCCTTGCCCGCGGGGCCTACGATGCCCCTAAGACGGACGCCAACCGCGTGCTGCGCGACGTTTTCCAGCAGGTGCTGCCCCCGTTTCCTGCCGACGCGCCGCGCAACCGCCTCGGTTTGGCCGGGTGGCTCACCGCCCCGCAGCACCCGCTCACGGCCCGGGTCGCCGTAAACCGCTTGTGGGCGAATTTCTTCGGCCGGGGGCTCGTCGCCACGCCCGAGAACTTCGGCCGCCAGGGAGCGGCGCCGACGCATCCTGAACTGCTCGATTGGCTCGCCCGCGACTTCATCGACCACGGATGGGATGTGAAGCGGCTGTGCCGACGGATCGTCCTCTCGGCAACCTACCAGCAAGACTCGCGTGCGCCGGCCGAGCTTCGCGACCGCGATCCGGACAACGCGCTGCTGGCCCGCGGGCCGAGTCGCCGGCTCTCGGCCGAGCAGATCCGGGACCTCGCGCTGGCAGCGTCCGGGCTGCTCCATCGAGAGATCGGCGGGCCGCCGGTGTCGCCGTACCAGCCCGGCGGCGACCTGTGGCGCGAGGCCAACAGCATGTCGCCTCCTTACAAGCAGTCAGCGGGGACGGCGCTCCACCGCCGTTCGCTCTACTCGGTTTGGAAGCGCACGGCGCCGCTACCGAACATGATGGTCTTCGACGCCACGACGCGCGAGGTGTGCACGATGGCTCGCAGCCGCACCAGCACGCCGCTACAAGCGCTGGTGCTGCTGAACGATGTGCAGTTCGTCGAGGCGGCCGAGGCGCTGGCCGCCGCCGCAGGCAGCACGCACGGCGACGAGGCGAAGCGGATTGAGCACTGTTTTTTAGCGCTTACCGCTCGGCGGCCGACGCGGAATGAGCTCACGCTGTTGACGGACCTTTACGGCGATCAACGGCAGCGATTTGCCGGCGGCGAGCAAGCCCCGGCGGAACTCCTCGCGCTCGGCCAGGCGACGATCGAGTCGAGCCTTAGGCCCGCCGACCTTGCCGCGCTGACGGTCGTGTGCCAGGCGATTCTCAACCTCGATGCAACGATTCATCTCCGCTAACTCGAAGACCCCGACCTGGCTAGGTCGGGACTATTGTTCTGCAAGACGCCGCCGAACCGTCCTACGCTGACTCGAACCCACGTATCCGCTAGTCGTAGAATGCGCCGCAGCCCCGACCTAGCTAGGTCGGGACTATTCGGGCGAGCGGCCAGGCGATGCCCACTGACGTTCCCTTCAAAAGCCATGCACGATCCAGTTGCTCGATACGCCGCGGCGGTTACGCGTCGGCACTTCTTCGGCGCCAGCGCCGCCGGGCTGGGCGGCGTCGCCCTCAGTTCGCTGCTAAGCGATTTGCGGTCCTCGCACGCCGCCGCAGCGGCGCGACCAGCGCTGGCGCCGCTCGCCGCCAAGGCCAAGCGCGTGATCTACCTGTTCCAATCCGGCGGCCCGGCGCAACAGGACCTCTTCGACTACAAGCCGCTGCTCAACCAGCAGAACGGACAGCAACTGCCCGACCACGTCCGCGGCGGACAGCGGCTGACCGGCATGAGCGCCCAGCAGGCCTCGCTTCCGCTCGCCGGATCGCACTTCAAGTTCGCGCAATACGGCGAGTCGGGCGCGTGGCTGAGCGAGCTGTTGCCGTTCCACCGCGAGATCGTCGACGACCTGTGCTTCGTGAAGTCGATGTGGACCGAGGCCATCAACCATGATCCCGCGATCACGTTTTTCCAGACGGGCTCGCAGATCGCCGGCCGGCCGTCGCTGGGGGCGTGGCTCTCCTACGGCCTGGGCTCGATGAACGACGACCTGCCGGCGTTCATCGTGCTGGTAACGGCGAACCAATCCGACCAGCCGCTGTACGCCCGCCTGTGGGGATCGGGCTTCCTCGACTCTAAGCACCAAGGCGTGCAATTCCGCCCCGGCAAAGACCCTGTGCTGTATCTCAGCAACCCCGACGGCGTCTGCCGCTCAGGCCGTCGCGCGATGCTCGACAAGCTCCGCGAGCTGAACCGCCGGCAATTCGAGCAGGAACTCGATCCGGAAATCGAGTCCCGCATCGTGCAGTACGAACTGGCGTTCCGCATGCAGACGAGCGTGCCGGAGGCGACGGACTTGTCGCGGGAAGACGCCTCGACCTTCGAGCTGTACGGTTCCGACAGCCGCACTCCCGGCACGTTCGCCGCCAATTGCCTGCTGGCTCGCCGGCTGGCCGAGCGCGGCGTCCGGTTCATCCAGCTCTACCACCAGGGTTGGGACCATCACGGCGGCCTGCCGGCCGGATTGCGCAATCAGTGCCAGGAGACCGATCAGCCCGCCGCGGCGCTGCTGAAGGATCTCAAGCAGCGCGGCATGCTCGACGATACGCTGGTGGTGTGGGGCGGCGAGTTCGGTCGCACGTCGTATTCCCAGGGCGCGCTGACGGCGACCGACTACGGCCGCGACCACCATCCCCGCTGCTTCACCGTGTGGCTCGCCGGCGGCGGCGTCCGGCCAGGCGTCGCCTACGGCCGCACCGACGACTACGGCTACAACATCGCCGACGAAGCGGGCAACGCCATCCAGCCGCGCAAAGACCAGTTCACGCCCGGCGCCGTGCACGTCCACGACCTCCAGGCGACGCTGCTTCACCTATTGGGCGTCGATCACACGCAACTCGTCTACAAGTATCAAGGCCGCCGCTACCGCCTGACCGACGTCCACGGGCACGTAGTGGAGGATCTCCTGGCATAGAATCTCCCGCTCACAATTCCGTCCGCTTCACCGGCATGCGGACCGAGCCCGTAGCGCGAGCAAGGGCAGCGGGTGCTAAAATCGAGGTGACTACAAGCCCTGACTGACGGTTTGCTGCAACCTAGGCGGTAGCTCAGCCGATTGGCCGCATTGGTCTGGTCACGCGCGGCCGCCTCCGGACGGCCGAATGCCTGCTCGACGATGCCGTGCGAGGCCAACCGCGCTGGCCTCCAGCGCCGACGGCGGTGGCGGTTTAAACGCTCGGCCAACCCCCTTCGGCCGACAGTCGCTGCTACCCCGTGCGGGCGGGGCGAGTTTCGCGCACGGCGTGCGAGCGCGCGATTCCGGGCACAGGAGCGCGCATAACAGCACATTCGCCGTCGAGTTGACGTCTCTAGCGAGCTCCATGCTAAAGACGGGTCGCAGACGAAACGGCGCAATCTGCAACTTCCCTCTGCCGCGGCGTTTGCGGCGGCGTTCGGCATATCGTCAACGGCCATGCGGGATCTTCGCCGCCGGCGATCGGCACGCGACATGCCGTCTGTCGGCCTGCACCGACGGCGCTGGGTTGATGAGCA
>QEVI01000257.1 GCA_003576855.1 Planctomycetota bacterium | reverse complement strand
GTCGATGTCGGCGCGCAGCGCCGCCGAGTCTCCAGCCGCCACCGGGTGATGAATCCTAATGGTAGAGAAGCAAGACGCGATTGCAAAACGGTTTTGCGCTTTCCGGAGAACCGCGACGCAAATAGAGACGAGGCGGACCTGCATTGCGGCTCGCGCTGCGCCGTCCGCCGGCCAGCGCGAGTCGTTGCCGACGCTCACAGTTCGACGTCCGCCCACACCAACCGGTGATCCGAGCTAGGAAATGGATGCACGCCGACGAGGCCAAACAGCGGATCGCCCGAGGGCGGCCAAAAGACGCCTGAACCCGTCACCCGCAGTTCGGATGACGGCAAGACGTAATCGATCCGCAGGTTGCCGGGGCCGGGCGCGTCGGGCGGGTCGCACGTATCGCAGGCCGGGTCGCCGCGGTGGCGGCGGTTTTCGCCGCCTTGCCCGCGCGACTGCTCGGCCGCCCCCACGGACCGTGGCGGCGGATACCGCAACACCCGCGGCGAGGCGAGCAACAGTGCAATCCCCTCGCGGCCGTCGCCGTCGAGCGGGTCGCCGTTCAGGTCGCCGAGGATGACGAACCGCTCGCCCGCCGGCAAATGCCCCGCCCGGCCGCTGTCGTCGTAGATGTATTCGGCGCCGTTTTCCTTCGGCGGCGCGGCCGACGGCCCGACGGCCGACGCGCCGGCGGCGTTCACATAATCCGCCCAGAACCGGATTTCGTCGTGGTTGCGCCGGCCATTGCGGTCCTCGGCTCCGTCGAACACCGGCGGCGTCGGATGCGAGGCAAGCACATGGACGCGCTGTCCGCCCATCACGATCGGTACATCCCAGTGACTCTTGGATGAAAGCGGAAAGGCCGCGAGCGCCTCGGCCGCATACCAATCGCCGGGCGTTGCCGTGGCCTGGTCGTCGGGGAGTCGGGCGCCCGGCATGTCTTTCCAGCGAAAGTTGCGAAACGTCCGCACCGCGGATGCATCGATCGGCAGCTTCGACAGGATCGCCATGCCGTACTGCCCCTGGTAGCGGCCATAGCCCCAACAATCCGCGGCGTAGGCGTCGCTGCCGGGCGTCGGGTCGAGCACGCCGTCGCGATTCAGATCGAGCCCTGAGTGGACGCCCGTGTTCGACGCCGCCGCAAACCGGAAGGAATACTCGATGGGCTCGGCCGGGCCCGCCGCCAGGTTCTGCGTGTTCTGACCCACGGCCAAATAGTGCTCGCAAAACGCTCGCAGCGTGGCGCCGTCGGCGTCGTAGTCGATCTCGTTCAACAGCAGCACGTCGGGCCGCACCCGCTGAACGATTTCGGCCAGATGCCGCGCCTGCGGATCGGCGCCGGTTTTCAAGCGTCGCAGGACTTCGCCCGGCCGCCGCCCGTAGAGCGAGACGTTGAACGTGGCGAATCTTACCGGCCCTGCCGGCTCCGCGGCGCGTCCCAGCGTTCCCTCCGGCCAGCAGGCGCCTAGCAACACTGCCGCCAGCAGCCGACCGAGGCCGAGCGCTGAAGGAATAAACGCCCGGCCCCGAAGCACTTGGCGTCCCGCCGGCGGTTGAATTATCGAAGTTCGCATTACAAGGGTCAGGCCCCTGGCCGCGTGCGGCAATCCGCGACGGCGGCCAGTTTGCCTGTAAAATGAAAAGCTTTTCCGAGGCCCCGCGGTGGGTTACCCTAAACGCGGCGGAGTTTTGCCGCAAGACGGCGGCCGCGCCAAGCATGGCGGCGCCAAGGCAACACTCGGCGTCCACGGCAGGTGTTTGCGACATCGCCGCGGCCGACGCGAACTCGGCGCAGTTTCACGCACTTGAAGTCCGGCGGCAATTGTCAGCCAAGCGAGCACTGAGGAACATCAGGAGATTTACATGTCGATCGCGACGCATTGGAACCGGCGAACGCCGATGCTACTGGTCTTTACCGCCGTGGCGGCCGCATGGCTGCCGGCGCCGCATGCTGCGGCCCAGACGGGGAGCTTCCTCGCCGTGTTGAGCGACACGACCAACAACAGCAACGGCGACTCGCAGGCGTCGGTGCTGTTCTTCGACGCCCAGAATCCCGGCGGCGGGCCAATGTTCGCCGTGTTCAAGGGCTTCGAAGGCGCAAGCAACACCGACTACACCGACGGCCTGGGCATCACCGTCAATCCCGCCAACGGCGACGTCTACTTCACGGAGTTCGACAGCGGCACGGCCAACGAGGGGGACACCTCGCTGGACATGGATTTGTACCGCATCGACTTCGCGGAGGTTTACAACCACTGGGCCGCTAACTTCCAAGGCAAGAACGCCCGCGACGCCGGCGCCGCCGTCCACGTCGACCTCGCCTCGCCGGCCCCGTCCAACGGCGTGGCCGCGAACCCGCCCGGCTCGATCAAGAACTCGACCAACCAATCCTACGTCACCTACAGCGTCGGGCCGACCAACGGGGGCGCGTTCGGCTTCGGCATCGCCCACAGCAACCAGTTCACGCTGCCCGGCGTCATTACGAAGGTCGGCGAAATCAAGCGCAACAACAGCACCAACCCATCGCCGTTCTTCCCCGGCACGCTTGAATTCATCGACGAGAATACGCTGATTGAAATCGACGACTCCGTCGGCCCCGACACGGCCGAAAGCCCCGCGACCGATCACCAGTACCGCATCATCGAGCGGGTATCGACGAGCCCCGGCCAGGCCAACGGCGCCACGGTCGATCATGGCGACGGCGGTTACAACGTCGGCGCCAGCGAGTCGTGGAACTCGCGTGCCATCGGCGTGGTCAACCTCGACTTCGGCACGGACGGCCTGCCGGCCGGACACAGCGAGCCGGAGTCGCTCAGTTATTACGCCAGCGGCAATGTCCGCGGGTTCTGGGTCGCCGAAAGCGATAGCGGCGGCGATACGATCGCCTTCGCCCAGCTCGACGCGAGCAACAACTTCGCCGGCTACCGACCGCTCTCGACCAGCGGCAATCCGACGTCCTTCGCCCTGGACGACAACCCCGCCGCCAGCACCACGACCAACGACGGCCGGAGCGACAACCTGTTCGTCGACCAGGACACCGGCGACTTGATCATCGTCGAGTCCGGCTTCGGCGATGCGACGCCGACGGAACCCGGCGTCCTGCGGCTTCACATCAATTCCTACGACAACGGCGCCGGGCAGATCGACGTCGGCTCGTGGGACGCCAAGGTCCTGCTGAACCCCGCGAAAACCACCGGCGTCGCGGCGACCAACCTCGTGCGGGGATACTGGTCGGCCTACGACAGCGCCAGCGACAAGGTGTACTTCATCAACCCCGGCAGCGGCGGGGCGAGCAATCCCAACGAGACGCCGCAGTTCGGCAACGACGTCTGGGTGCTCGATCTCGCCACGGGAACGACTTCGTCGTTCCTCGACGTCGACGACAGCATTTCGCTCTTTACCAGCGACGCCTTCGGCGACAAGGTCGTCGCCTTCACGCTCGGCGCCGCGCCGGCCGACAACGCCGACTTCGACGGCAGCGGCCTGGTCGACGGCAACGATTTCTTGATCTGGCAGCGCAATTTCGGCGTCGGAACTACGCTCTCGGCCGGCGACGCCAACGCCAGCGGAAGCGTTGACGCCGCCGACCTGGCCATTTGGAAGGCGCAATACGGCACGGCGCCCGTCGCCGCGGCGGCCGCCGCCGTCCCCGAACCGGCCGGCCTGGCCCTGGTCGGCTGCGGCGCCGCGCTCGGGGGATTCATTCGCCGGCGCCGGTAACGACGCCCGGCGAGCGCCCAAACGCCTCGCCGTCGTTGGTCGCACCAGACCGCGCTTTTTCCGTGATGCCCGCACGACAGACGCTCACGCACTCGTTGCCAACTTGCTGAGTATTGCACCATGACCAAATGCCTTCGAATCGCCAGCCGTAGTCTGCGCACCGCTGTTCGGTCGCCGGCGGCCGTCGCGCTGCTGCTCGCGGCGACGACGTCCGCCCACGGCCAACTCCAAGTCACCGAGATCATGAGCGATCCTCGCAACGAGGACGCTTGGGAGTGGATCGAAGTCCGCAACGCCGGCGCCACGTCGATCGATCTCAACGGCTATATCATCGACCGGGTCGTCGATGGAACGCTGGCGGCCAATACGGTCATTCCGGCCGGCGGCGTCGCCGTTCTGTACGACGCCGAGCTCATCGGCCCCGGCGACTACGACGACCAGGCCTTCCGCAGCGCGTGGAACCTGGGGCCGTCTGTGCCGCTCATTGCCGTGCCCGGGTTTTCGCCGGCGCTGACCAACGGCAGCGGCTCGGCGCTTGGCCTGTGGGCCGACGCCGCCGCGTACAACGCCGACACGGCCGACGACGGCATGGGCGTCGTCCGCGTGGCGAGCCTCGCCGGCGCGGCCGTCAGCATCGACTTCCGCACCGCCAGCGGCTTTCCGGCCATCGCCGAAGGCGTGTCGGCGACCTGGAACGGCGCCGGCAGCTACCAGGACGGCGCCAACTGGTCGGCGAGCCAGGCCGGCGCCGGCGCCACGACCAGCAGCCCCGTTTCGCTCCCCGGAGCACAAATCAACAGCACCGACGACACGGCCAACCCCGGCGTCGTCCCGCTCGGCCCCGCTGCCACGGGTTTGCTCATCACCGAGATCATGTACGACCCCGCCTCGCCCGCGGTCAACAGCGTCGAACGGTGGGAATGGGTCGAAATCTACAACAACACCAGCGCCGCGATTGACTTCGCCGCCACGCCGTATTACCTCCACGACGACGACGGCGCCGACCTCGCCGCGCCTAACGTCACCAGCGGTCTGCTGGCCAGCGGCGAGGCGGCCGTGCTGTTCAACAGCGCCCTTAGCCTGAGCAACATGCAAGATGCCTGGGACGCGGCGAATGCCGGCATCTTGTTCATCCCGGTCGAGAACTTCCCCGCCCTGGCCAACGGCGGCGACGCCGTGGCCTTGTGGGACAGCGCGGCCCATTACAATCTCGACTCCGGCAGCTCACCGCGTGCGCTGGTCGGCGCCGTCGCTTCGGTGGTCTACGATGACGAGGGGTCAAGCTCCAACCCCACCGGCTGGCCCAACGCCAACGGCCGCTCCTCCATCTATTTGACGAGCCTGGCGGCCAACCCCGCCGACCCGGCGAGTTGGTTTCCCAGCGTTACGGCCGACGGGCTTTCCAGCACGGCGGCGGTCGCTACGTCCGACGTGCTGGTCCACGCCGGCGGCGACGTCGGCTCGCCAGGGTCCTTCGGCGGTTCCATCTCCTACGACGCGGATTTCGATAACAATGGCGATGTCGACGGCCGGGACTTCCTGATCTGGCAGCGGAACCTCGCGATCGGCTCCAGCAACGCCGCCGGCGACGCCGATGGCGACGGCGTCGTCGGCGCCAGCGACCTGGCCATCTGGAAGAGCGCATTTGGCAGCGCGCCGCAGTCGGCTGCCCTGGCTGCTGTGCCGGAATCGACGACCGCGACGATGGCCGTCGTCGCCGCCGCCTGCCGTTTGGCTGCCGGTCGCCGCCGGACCGCCAAGCGATTGTGGTAGTCGCGGTTCGTGTCTTTAATGGACCGAGGGACGCGATTGCGGCGTGCCGCGGCGGCCACATCGATATTGCAGGCGAGGAGCGGGGAATTTGAGACGCAGCGGTAATCAATCGGCGGCGGCGCTGCGCACGGCGTTTGCCGTCGTCGGCCTGGCCCTTTCTTCGCCGGCGGCCGCCCAATTGCGGATCGTCGATTACAACATCGCCCAAAACTACGACATCGCCGCCGACCCGGCCGGGCTGGACACGATCCTCGCGGCCATCGGCGGCGAAGTTCGCAACGGCGTCGCGCGGCCCATCGACGTCCTGGCGATGCAGGAGCTGAGCGAGACCGGCGCCGACGCCACGGCCGTCGCCGCGATCCTCAACGGCCTGTATGGCGTCACGTCCTATGCGGCCGCGCCCGTGCCGGCCAACGCCTTTTCCGGCGGCAACGGCCTGCCCGGCCTGGTCTACAACGCAGCGTCGGTGACGTTGCTCGACGCCATCGCGCTGGGCGACGTCGGCTCCGGCGGCGCGCAGCAGCCGCGATCATCGCTGCGGTACCATCTGCGGCCCGTGGGATACGGACCGACGGCCGATTTCTATCTGTTCAACGACCACTACAAGTCGGACGACGGTTCGATCGATCAACAACGCCGCAACGCCGAAGCCCAGTCGGTGCGGACGAGCGCCGACGCCCTCGGCGACGGCGCCCATGTCATCTACGCCGGCGACTTCAATGTCTACCACAGCGACGAACCGATGTATCAGAAGCTGTTGTCCGCCGGACCGGGGCAGGCGTTCGATCCCATCGACACGCCCGGAAGCTGGTCCGGATCGTCCTTCAAGCTCGTTCATACGCAGAGCCCCGCCACGCAGCCCGCTTTCACCGGCCAGGTGCTCGGCGGGCTCAACGACCGCTTCGATTTCCAGCTCGTCACCGGCGAACTGCTCGACGGCGAAGGGCTCAGCTACCTCAGCGGCTCCTACCGGGTGTTCGGCAATAACGGCACCCACGCCTACAGCCAGGCGATCACCACCGGCTCCGGGGCGGCGCCGGGCGTGCTCGCGGCGCTGGCCTCGGTCAGCGACCACCTGCCGGTCGTGGCCGATTACCAATTGCCGGCCAGGCTGAGCGTGCAGGTCGCCGCCGTGCCGCCGTCGGTCCCCTTGGGTTCGTCGGCGACCGTCAGCGTCGTGATCCAGAACGGGGCGAGCGCATCGACGTCGCTCGGCGCCGACGAGCTCGATTACACGCTGTCGGTAAGCGGCGATCTGCTGGGCGGCGGCGCCGGCTCGCTGGCGGCGCTGGCGCCGGGCGTCAACCATCAAATCACGCTGAATACGGCCGCCGCGGGCGCACGAAGCGGCGTCATCACCGTGACGTCCGCCAGCCAGGGCGCCGCAACCCCGCTGTTCACGCTGCCGATTAGCTTCGTCGTCGGCGGAGGCGGCTCGCTGGTCCGCGTCACCGTGGCGAAGGACGACTTCGACGCACCGCTCGGCCGCACCGGCTTCAGCCAAACGCCGGCGCCAGGCGCCTACACGAGCCCGGCCAGCGGCTTTCAGGTCTACCAGGCGGATGTCAGCGGTTCGATCCCTTTTGCACTGGTCGATCAATCCGCCGACGGCTTCCCCGCGGATGTGCAAGGCGTGATCAATACCGCCGCCAAGAGCGACGCCTGGTTCGGCGTCACCGACACGGTCAACAACGACAATCTCAACGGCGGCAGCGGCGAGGCGACGTGGGCCTTCGACGTTTCCGACGCCACAGGCCTGGAGGTTTCCATCGACATGGCCGCCATGGGCGATTTCGAAGCCACGGGCGTGAACGCCGATGCATTCCACTGGGCCTACTCGATGGACGGCGCCCCGTTTCAGCCGCTGTTCATCTCCTCCGTCGATGGATCGTCGTCGGCCCTCTACACGCTGGCCGACGGCGACGTAACGTCGCTCGACGACCCCCTGTTCATGGCCGACGCCCAGGGCGCGGCCGTGCAGCTCAACAACGTGATGCAGACGCTCACTACGGCGATTCCCAGCGCCGGCAGTCAGCTCACGCTGCGATTGACCGCCAGATCCGACGGGCAGGGCGAAGCCTACGCGTTCGATAACATCACGATCACCGGGCTACGGGCGATCTACGCCGAGGCCGATTTCGACGAAGACGGCGCCGTCGACGAGGCCGACCTGGCCGCGTGGAGCACCCACTTCAGCACGACCGGCGCCCTCAAGAGCCAGGGCGACGCCGACGCCGACGGCGACGTCGACGGCGCCGACTTGCTCGTCTGGCAGCGGCAGCGGAGCGACGCCCCTGGGATCAGCGTCGCGACGACCGTCCCGGAGCCAAGCGGGCTCGCCGCGCTGCTGGCGGCCATGGCCGCGCTCAGGACATTCGCCCGCCCGGCAGCCTGCAAGTTCCAAATCAACAATTCATAGTGCCCGCGAAACACGCGAAACGCTCATGGACGCCAATCAAATAGCGCTCATCGGCGTCGAACAGCGGTTCGCAGCCTCCGGCAACGCGGAGACCTCCGCTAATCCTGCCCGCCGGCGGATTCGTATTCGAAGTCTCGCCACTTCATCGCCCGGCGGAACGGCTCGATGCGGAGCATCACTTCGCCGTTCTGGAACAGCCGCACCGTGCCGTTGGATTCGCTCACCGCGATGGCGACGGCCTGCGTGGCCCGGCTGATGGCCGCCGCCGCCCAGTGCCGGGCGCCCAGACCCTTGCTGAGGGTGATGTCCGCCGACGGGGCGGAGATATGCTGGCAGGCCGCCACTACCGTTCCGTCGGACGCCACGACGAAGGCCCCGTCCAGTTGCGCGATCTCCTTGATCGCCTCGCGGACTTTCGAGTCGCCCAGTTGACGCTCGTGCGTTCCGTAGCCCTTCACCGGATCGAAGCCCAACGGCCGGCAGTGCTTGAGCACGTTGCGGTGATCGCCCACGACGAACAGCGCCCCCACCGGCTTGCCCTCGCGGCCCTCCCGGCCGATCGCCACCGCCAGGTCGACGGCCGTCTTCAGGGTATCCAGCGGTACGCGGGTTTCGAGTTGCCGCAGGTCGTGGGCCGTGAGGCGCCCCAGGTGCTCGTCGAGCCGAATCACGCTCATCGAGTCGATGACGCCGCCTTCGAATCCGCTGTACAGGGCGACGACCGTGGCGCCGGGGTCCAGCAGGTCGTCGGCCACGCTCTCCAAGAGCGCCCGCGTGAGTTGCTCGAACACCGCCGCATCGGACGCCACGAGCTGCACGGTGGCGAAGCCGGCCGCCGCCGCGCCTTCGAGGTGGGCCGCCCGATCGGCCGCCAGCAGCACTTTCATCCCGTCAGTCGCCTTGGCGAGCTTCTCCCAGTCCAGGGCCGACTCGAGCATGATCAGCAGCGAGTCCGCCTCGTCGATCTCCGCAATGCGGCGCGCCACCTGGCAAAAGGCCGCAAGCTGGTCGGAGAACGGCAGCGTGACAGTCATCCGGTCCGTCGCAGGAGGCTGGGGTGATCCAGAGCGCGTAACTGGGGCCGGCCGGCCTGGAACTCGCGGCGGGACGCTTTCGTCAAGCAAGCCGCAAGGAATCGACAGCGCCAGAGTGGCGAAGTCCTCGACCCGTTGCATCGTAAACGAGTCGCTGGCGGGGATCAATGCTAATGGACCAGCCGCCGGCAAGGACGTGGGCGCCATGAACGTCGCGACCGTCGCGCTTCCTCGACGGCCGCCTCCAGGATGATGCGATTGCGACGGCTTCGTACGGCCAGCGACGCCCGCGGCCTAGCGACTCGCACGCCGCGGCTGCGCGGCGACGGGGCCTGCCGATTCTGGGGCCCGGTCGTACTTCTCGAACACCAAACGATCGTACAGCACCAGCGCATGAATCGCGTGGCCCAACGGTCCGGCCTCCCACTGCCGGGTCCGGTTGGCGTACAGGATGTTGGTCAAGTAATTCACTGCCCGCACCGTGCGGTAGTTGGTCAATTGCTCGTCGCTGGAGGCGTACATCAGCCACTCGAGGATGTGGCCGGTGGTCTTCAGCCGGCGGTCGACGTCCGCCTCGGCCCCGGGGCCGTTGAACCAGGCGGTGCTGAAGCTGCCGTCGGAGTTCTGCAGTCGGTACGCGTAACTGATGTGATTGGCCACCAGCCGCTCGGCGTCGGCGTAGACGCCATCGACCGGCAGCCCGCTGGCCCGCCGTTTCTTGACGGCCAGCGCCAAGCCGCTCAGCCGGTGCGTGCCGCCGCAGGCAGCCGTCTTGACCGGTTGCCGGATCTCCTCGCGCACCAGCGTGGGGAAGTCCCACGTCATGCCCTGGTCGTTGACCCACCTGGCGTTGATGTCCAAATACCGCTGCAAGCCGATGAGCTTGAACGTCAGCTCCGTGCGGGGATAACAGGTGGCCTGCTCGACCTCGATCAGGTCGGCGACGGTGAAGTCCTGGCCGTCCACCTTGATGGGATAATCGCTGCGGACCCGCGCCTGCGCCAAAAGGGCCAGCAATTGCCCGTGATGCCCCTGCAGCGCCGGCCCCACCTTGACGCGAAGCTGCTGGTCTTCGTTCAAATACAGCAGCGTGCGGTTCTTGCACGGCTGGTTGAAGCAGAGCCACCCGACGGCGGTGATCGGCTGGCTCGCCGGCCCACCCTGCAGCACCCGGCTATGGACCTCGAACGCCAGCATGGCGTGCATGATTTCCCAGGGGCTGCGATCGGCGGCGCTGAGCGGTCGATCGTAGTAGTACTTCAGCACGCGCCGCACCTTGTCGCGCAGCAATCGCTGGTTTTTGGTCAACGGCTTCAGCGGGACCGCTGGCGTGGACGGCTCTTCCGACTGCTGGTAGTGCTTCGGATCAGCCGGCGGCCTGCCGGGCGACGCGGGACGCGCCAAGCGGTCCGGTTCGCCCAAGGCCACGTCGCCGCGCACGGCCGGCTTCGCCTGGCTAAGCGGTTTAGCCGGCGGCAAAGGAGCGCTGTCGAGCGCCTCGCCCGTCATCTCCGGTTCGATCGGATCCCCCGGGGCGTCCGTCGCCGGGGCCGGCGTCTCCGACAACTCGTCAATGGGCGCCAAATCGTCGGCAGCGTCGGGCTGCAGGGTGAGCGCCGGCCCTGCAAGCACCGGCGAGCCAGGCGCCGCCTCGCCGCCGGCCGTGCCGGGCGAGTCGCCAGCCGCGTCTGCAATGGGCGCCGTGGCCGGCGATTGAGGTTCGGCAGCCGCGCCGTCGGAAGACGGTTCTTCGGCCTCCTCCGCCCCGGGTTCGTCGGCTAGCGCCGGCTGCGCCTGCGGCTCGATTGCCAGCGTCGGCGCCGAAAGCTGGTCATCCGCCATGGCTGCCGACGAGTTGACTTCAGCAGGTGCACGGTGCGAACCGGCAGCCCGCCAGCGGGTGGCGCCGCGCGCGATTCGCGCCGGCGCCTCGCTCGCTGCCGGCGGCAATGCTTGAGCTTGCGATCGAGCGTTCGCACTCGACGGCGCCGCACTGCTCGCCGCGGGGCGCTGCACGAGCATGTCGGCGATCACTCCGCGGCGCACCAGCGAGGCGATCGTGGCGTCGAGATCGGCGTTCTGCGGCGCCACGCTTT
>QEVI01000256.1 GCA_003576855.1 Planctomycetota bacterium | reverse complement strand
CTCGGCGAGCACTACGCCGTCTACCGCAGCGGCGGCGATTGGAGTTGGGTGGAAGCGTCGCTGCCGGACGACTTTTACCCCGGCCCGTGCAGCGCCGAGGGAGTTCTGCGCAGCGTCCCCTGGCGATTCGGCGGATGCTTCATGGAACGGGGGGTCATTCGCCGCCTGCGGCTCCGCGGGTCCGTCGTGCCCAGCGCTGGGGACGAAGCCGCCGCCCAGCGGCTCGTCGAAGAGCTAGCCGCCGAACAGCCGCCGCTGACAGCATAGCGGGGCGCGACGGGCAGGCTGAGCTCCGCTAGCTCACCAATCCCTTGGTGACCATCATGAACACGTCCTCGAGCGTCGGCTCCTTGTCGGCGAACGAGATCAAGCCGCAGTCGGCGTTGGCAAGCTGCCGCAGCAGCCGCTCGACGTCGGGGTCTTCGCCCTCCAGTTCCACGGTGCAACTGCGGGTGTCCTCGATGACCTGGCGGACCTTCGGATCGCTGCGGATCAGGCTGACGCCCCGTTGCGGGTCGCCGGCGAAGCGGATCTCCAGCGTGCGATTGCGCTGGATCTGCCGATAGACCTTGTCAATGGGCCCGTGCAGCAGCAGTTGCCCGCGCTCGATGATGCCGATCGACGTGCAGCAATCGGCCAGCTCGGTGAGGATGTGGCTGGAGATGAGAATCGTCTTGCCCATCTTCCGCAGTTCCTTGAGCAAGGCTTTCACTTCCAAGCGGGCTCGCGGGTCCAGGCCGCTGGACGGTTCGTCGAGGATCAGCACCGGCGGGTCGTGGACGAGCGTTTTCGCCAGGCACAGGCGCTGCTTCATGCCCCGCGACAGGCCGTTGACGAAGTCGTCGCGCTTGTGGGTCAGGTCGAGCAGTTCCAGGACGTCCGAGAGCACCGCCTTGCGCCGCGCCCGCGGCACCTGGTACGCCACGGCGAAGAAATCGAGGAACTCCCACACTTTCATGCCGTCGTACACGCCGAAGTTGTCCGGCATGTAGCCCACGCTGCGGCGGACGGCGATGGGATCGTGCGTGACGCTGTGGCCGTTGACCACCCCTTCGCCGTGCGTCGCTTTGAGCAACGTGGCCAGGAAGCGGATGGTCGTGCTCTTGCCGGCGCCGTTGGGGCCGATGAACCCGAACATTTCGCCGGCGGCGATTTTCAAGCTGAGATTCTCCACGGCGGTGAAATCGCCGTAGCGCTTGCCGAAGTTCTTTAATTCAATCATGTACCGAAAACGAGCGAAAGACGCCCGGCGACAGGCGGAAGCGCGGCCCGTCGGCGCCACGGGCGTCAGGGCGATGGAACGTCGTCAAGCTCCTCGTCGTAGGCGTTGCGCGAGCGGTCGTCGGCGACGTCCGACGGGCTGTTCAAATCCAGTTCGGGAAACGCCGCATCGCCCCTCCGCAGATGCGCCAGTACGACCGTCGCGCCGGCTTGTTGCGACGCCGCCGGCGAGGCGACGGCGCCGGGGAGCACCTCGTCGATTCTGGCCACCAGGCGATATTCCTCCTGCAGGCCGTGCAGCGGATCGTCTGCGCCGGTAAACCGCAGCGCCAACTGCAGCAGCGGATCGACGTCCAGCCGCGGGCGGTAGTCCAGCTTCGCCGCCTGCGCACGTTCGGCGGCGTAGGGCAAACCTGCCTTGGGCATGGCCAGCGGGCTCCAAGATAAGAGCGCCGACGTGTTCTGCCGCACCCGGCCCAGCCAACAGCCGCGGAGGACGTCTTTTCCGTCGCTGCCCACGCGGCGGTGAACCACGACCGCATCGGCTAAATCGTGCCCCGACTTGTTCTGCAGTTGCAACAGGTTCGGCGTGTTTTCCGCGGCGAACAGGCGCACCGGGCCCGCTAGCGCCGCCATTTGTTCGCTGTGAATCATCTGCGTCGAGGCCGACGCGACTTGGACGCCGCGGAGCCGGGTTTTGTCGTACCGTTCGAAGGCGACGGTCGAGGGCGCCAAGTCCGACGCCGCCCGCCGCGGATCGTCGGCGTCCAGCACGGGGAACGGCGTGGCGACCGCCGAGTCCCCCTCGAACTCCAGGTCGTAGCTCGACGAAAGCGACGAGTAAATCGCCGTGTATCGGCTGAGGTGGCCGCGGGGATAGTCGCCCTGCAGTTCCAACAAAGCGATTTCGGTTTGCGACCGGACGAAGCCGATGTCGAGCTGCGCTAGCCGGACGACGGCGACGGCGCCCAAAACGGCGATGATCGGTGCGCTGATCCAGGCCCACTCAACGCGGCCCAGGGCGTGAAACACCATCCAATTCAACGGGGCCAGCACGAACAGGTAGACCGCCAGGCACGCGACGACGAACGTCGCCGCCGGCACCCGCACGCCGGCCGCTTTGGCCAGCGCCGCCCGCGCCGCTTTGGAAACAGGTCCGAATTCACTCCAATCGCCCAGCCCGCCGGGGCGATCGACGACCGAAAGGGTGCGGGCGATCGGGGCCGGCGACCAGCCGTAGGGGTCCGACGGCCCCGGCGGCTCCACCGCCTGCTGGCGAGCGCCAGCTTGGGTGAAGGCGTCGCGGGCGAACCAGCGGACGGGCGTCGTGAAGTAGGCGTCGCGGGTGCGCTGGGGCGCCCCCGCCCAGGCCGTCTGCAACCCCCAGGCGCCGTCTTGCTCGGCGCTGAATTGCCGCGCAGGACGCCGCAGCAGGCCGCCGTGAAGGAAGCCGTCGAAGCCGGGCCAATTGACCAGCTCCCGTTCGGTGAGCTGCACGGCCGACGCCACGATGCTGCCCAGGCCGACCCGCCGCTCGTAGAACAGTCCCTCGGCCGCCGGCAGCGGCCTCGCCCCTTCGCGGGGCTTCAGGGCGATGCCCGACCACGGCTTGGCCAGCGCGATGGCGGCGTGGGTCTTGCCGTATTGCCGCTGCGACCAGTGGAGCGAAAAGTCGGCGGTCATTTCAGCGGTGACCTCGATCCGCTCGCCCGGATCGACCGGCAAGTACTCCCCCAGGAAACTGCCGCGGAGGTCATCCAGCGAATCGGGCCCGTTGATGATCAAGCGGCCCCCCCAATGCATCCAATCGACAAGCGCAGTCTGCTGCGCCGGGCTGACTCGCTGGAGGTTCACTTCATCCCAGACGACGTAAGCCACGCTGGTCCAAGTGAGCACGCTGGCCGGCAGCGGCAGCGGCCGATTGCCGTCGGCCAGAACGACGCGGTAGTGCGGCGGCCCCTTGCCGTCGTCGTCTTCGTAGGGCCAGCTCACCGCGTCGGTCACTTTGAGAAAAGAGTACCGGGTGGGTTCGCGGGCCAGCACCAGCATGAAGTACTGGTGTGACGGCGTCTTGCTCCAAGCATGGAGCGACGTCTGCTCCAATCGCCTCGTGGAGGCGCCGGCCAGCTCGGACAGCACCTGCAGCTTTTGCGCATCGCCGGGAACGAGCATTTCGCTTTCGATCCGCTTCGTCTGGCCTTTGGCCAGGACGACCGGGCGGCTGGAAACCATGCGGTAGGGCGTGTGCGGCAACACCAGCGGCGTGCGCCGGTCGTCAACCGCCGCGATCGTAAGCCGCCCCTCGAAGTCGGCGAGATTCGACCGCATCGGCTGCACGGTCGCCGTCCAGTGCCCTGGCTTGACGAACGACAACGGCTGCCCGCTTTCCGCGGCTACGAGGTTCTCGCTCAACAGCGGCGTGAGCTGGCCAAAGTGAAATGGCTGGTTCTTCTTTTCTTCGGCGCGGCGCTCCGCCTCCTGGCGCGCCCGCACCTCGCGCTCTTTTTGCTCCCTGGCAGCCCGTTCGGCCGGGGTCGCCGGTCGGCAGCCGCCGCACCCTGTGAGGGTCATCCAGGCAAGCATCAGCAGCAAGACGAGCCGCGCAGACGCCGACGTCATGGATGACGCGCACCATGAGCGATCGAGCGAGGCCTTCATTCCTCGGACGCCTCGGATAGAGCGGGCGAACGGCGAAAACGTGATTCTACCGAAGGCCGGCATGGTTGCGAAACAACTCGCAAGGCCGCTTCTTCCCGCCGGCGCCCTGCGGCCTGCGCGGTCTCCCTAGGGCCGTCGCGCGTTCGCCCGGCAATAGGCCGCCCCCGCCGCCATGGTCCCGCCGGCAAGCAACAGAAAGATGGAGAGCGACAGGGCGGCGACGCGATCGTCGACGCCGTAGTGCAGCAGTTGGAACTCGCGGACGGCGATCGTCGTCACGCCCGGCGGCGAAACCAGCAGCGTAGCCGACAACTCCCCCACGGCAATGACCAGCGCCAGCGCCGCCGCGACCAGCACGCCGGTCCGACGCAACGGCAGCACGACGCGCACGAGTTGCGCCAGCGGCCCGGCGCCCTCGGTGCGGGCCGATTCGAGCACATCCTGCGGCACGCTGCGGAACTGCGACCACAACCAGATCGACGCCAACGGCGCGGCGCGGAGGAACTGCGCTACGATGGGCGCCAGGAGCGTGCGATCGTACAGCGTGGTGAGAAAGCTCCACGGCGATTGCGGCGAATGGTTCATCGCCTGAATCAGCCACACGCCCGCCAGCGGCGCCGGCACGGCCAGCCCGAACGCCGCGACGGCGCCCAGCAGCGCCGCGGCCCAGCCCCGCCGTTGCGCCACCCACGCGGCGACGACGCCCAGCACGGTTGCGGCGGCGGCCGCGGCAGCGCCGATCGCCAGCGACCACCCCCACTCGCGGCGATGCTCCCACGGGCTCGAGGCGATCATCGACGCGGCCTTGGCAGGCGACCACGTGCGCACGTAGTCGCCGCCGGCCTGATGCACGGCAATGCCCGACTTCCAAACGAGGCTGGCCAGCGGTACGAGCATGATGGCTGCCAACAACGCCCAGACGCCGAGGGCAAGCGGAGCTCGCCCGCGCTGGGGACGCCACTTCCAGGTCGCCTCGGCGTCCATCGACGCCGCCGCGGGGAGCCACGGCGCCGTCAGCCGCAACGCCACGGCGACCAAGGCCATGATGAGCGCAACGCCGAGGCCCAGGTCCGTGGCCAGCAAGCTCGCCGAGTCGCCCGTCAGCGGTCCTAAGCTTGCCTGGGTGTAGATCTCCTCGGCAAAGGTGCGGACCTGGTACAAGTCGGTCGCCGCAATCTCGCTGGCGCAGACGATCGCGGTCCAGAAAGCGCCGACCCACAGGCCGCCCGCGCCGCGCCGCAGGCTCACGTGCAGCAGCACCCGCCGGGGGGGAGCGTCGAGCAGCGACTCCTCTTCCAAGCGGCGTTCGACCGCGCTGAGGGAAGCCGCCGTCAGCAGCGCTACCCAAGGCGTCGCCGCCAGGGCGTGAACCCACACGGCGGCCCGCCAGCCGCTGAACCAGGTCTGGGCATATCCATCGCCGGACAGGGATTGCGTAATCCAACCCCCAGAACTGAGGGCGGCGTTCCAGGCCGCGGCCTGCACATAGAGCGGCACGAACAGCAAGCCCGCGCAAAGCCAGCCGGCCCAGCGCCGGCCGGGCAGATCGGTCTTGGCAATGAACAGGCCCATCAGGGCGCCGATCGGCAGCGCCAGCGCGTTGGCGCCGCCCGCCACCAGGGCCGTGTTCGCCAGCAGCCCCTGCAAGCGACTGCTGCCGGCAAGCAGCGCCAAGGCGACGGCCGCGACCAGGCCGACGATCAACGCCCGCTTGCTTGCCATGGATGGTCGAATGTGGATAAACTTGACGCTGCTTCGGCCGACCGCAGAGCGGCGGCCACGCGGGTGTAGTTCAATGGTAGAACGAAAGCTTCCCAAGCTTTAGGCGAGGGTTCGATTCCCTTCACCCGCTCTTCTGGCCGCGCCGCCTCGTTAAACCCGCCGCGCAACACCGCTCCTCCCCCAGCCGGCGGCCCACGCCCGCCGGGAACGCAGCGCAAACCCGGCCCAGGCTCACCCAGGCCATCCCCTCCGCAGGCGACGCCCCCGGCCCGGCGGCGTGGCTCCGCTAGGCATCGCCAGGTCGCTGGCGATCATCCTCGATCCTGCGCCGCCGCCTGATCGCTGGCATTTTCCGGCGTGCCGCCGGGCGGCGCCGGCTCGGGCGGCGGCGTCGGCGGATTGCTCTCCGCTCCGTCTGATGCGTCGTCCACTTCCCGTGGTTCGCTCACCGCCGTGTCCGCATCCGCTTCATCCAACGGCTGGTCGCCGTTCTCGGCCGGCACGGCAGGCGGCGGCGCCGTCGGGCCGGCCGGCGCCGCAGGTACTGCGGGGATTTCAACATCGCTCGGCGTTTCCTCGGGCTGCCACCCGGTGTCGATCACCAGGTAGCCGGCCCAAAAAAACGGATGCGCGGCCGTCAGTTCCTGGGCCTCCTTGCCGGCCTTCACGCGCAATTCGGCCACCGGGTCGACCGGCCGATCCGCCGCCAGCGCGACGCTCCGCTGCCAGGCCTCGCCAGCGGCCGTTTCCGGCAGCTCCTGCATGAACTCGCGAACCATGTCGAGCGTCGATTGACCGCCGACTCGCCAGCGGCTCAACAGCGCCGTCTCCGCGCCGGCCGACATCAGCGCGCAACTGGCGAAGAACAGCTCGTCGCCCAGGGCGGCCCCCGCGGCGCCTCGACGGCGTGCCGCCTTGCCGCCGCGCTCGGCCGCGGTATGCATTCCGGGCAGCGCAATGCGCTGCGGACCATGACCTGCCATCGCCTGCCAACCGCCAACGGCGGCCTGCTCGGCCTTGGGGTCGATCGCCAGCGGCGTCCACTGGAACGGCTCGGCCGCGGGATTCACATCGTCGAGCACGACGAGCGATTCCAGCAGCGTCGCCAGGGCCGGCGAGGGCGCCGGCAGCGGGGCCGCCAGCGGCAGCGATCCATCGAGCGATTCCAGCAGCGAAGCTACTGCTTCGGCTTTCTGCGGCGGCTTATCGCCCGGCGCCAGTTCGCCCAGCGCCACGCCGCTGCGCTGCACGCGGCGCCACGGGCCTCGAAAACTGAAGGCCAGCGCCGCGGTCGGGGCGTAGCGCATTTTCGCGCACGAGATGAGCGACACGGCCTGGCCGTCAACTTCCGTGATCAGCGATTCGAACGGGACGTACCAGGTCACGCCGTCGGGCACGAT
>QEVI01000255.1 GCA_003576855.1 Planctomycetota bacterium | reverse complement strand
ATCCTCGACGGGGCCACGCTCGTGGGGGACTTGGACCTGACGGCGTCGGGGGGGCACGTGACGCTGCGGCTGGTGAACGGGGGGACGTTCACGGGGAACGCCAGCATCTCCAGCGCGACGGGCCACGAGGCGACGCTGGCGGCCGAGACGCCGCTGACGCTCTCCGGGCGGACGATCACGCTGGGCGAGCGGGGCGTCTTGGGGGTCAGCGGGACTAACACGCTGACGCTGGGGACGGGGACGACGGTGCATCTCAGCGGCGCTAACTCCCGACTCAGCAGCGACCTGTACGCCGAACCAGGGGACGATCCGCGTCGACGGCGCCGCCGCCAACCGCCGGATCGACCTCGACGCCTTCCATAACCAGGGCGTGGTCGAAACGACCGGCGGGGCCGTCGTGACGCTCGGCGGGCCATTTCACAATGAGGGCGTGCTCGATATCCGCTCCGGCACAGTGGATGTAAGGGGGTCGTTTACTCACCGCCAAGACGCCGTGCTAACAGGGACGGGAAACTTTAAGGGCGCTTTCATCAACGAAGCCGCGGTCCGTCCTGGCAACTCGCCGGGCATTATCACCATCACGGGCGACTACACGCAGACGGCCGAGGGCGAACTGGAGATCGAGATTGCCCGCGGTGCGCCGCCGGCGACGCCGGGCGTCGATCACGATCAGCTCGTCGTCAGCGGCGCGGCGACGCTCGGCGGCTTGCTGGTGGCGCCGTTCATCGACGGCTATGTGCCGGCCGTCGGAGATGAGGTCGAGTTTTTGGTCGCCGGCTCGCGCACGGGGGCGTTCGCCAACACGCAGTTCCCCACGCGGCTGCCGCCGGGCGTGGCCCAGCAAGTCGTCTACGGCGCGACCGGTGCGAAAATCGAGTTCGTGGCGCCGATTCCGATCGACTTCGTTTCACCGGACGGCGCCGCTGCCTGGTCCGCTCCCAGCGCCTGGGAGGAAAACGGCGCCCCCGACGTGCCGAAAAGCGAAAACATCATCAGCGTGTCGAACCAGACGCCCAGCGGCGCGGCGCAGCGGGTGGACGTGTTCGACCCAGCCCTGCCGACCGAGCCGAACGCCGCGCACAGCCTGCTGGTCGGCGATGCGACCGATCCGATCACCCTGCGGCTGAACGACGCGAGCCTGTCGGTCACGACCGACGCGGTCGTCAATGCCCACGGCGCCTGGGAGCAGTCGGCCGGCAGCGTGCTGTCGAGCCTGAACCTGGAGGTCCGCGGCGGCGGTCGTTTCGAGGGGGGCGGGCGCGTCGTCGCCGACGTCACGGTGGGGGCGGCGGGCGCCGGCGCGGCGACGTTCGGCCCCGGCCTCGGCGGAGTCGGCGATCTCGACGTGGACGGTAATTACACGCAGGGCTAGCGGGGCGTGCTGGAAGTCGACCTGGCCAGCGCCCCGGCGGCGGGGCAGTTCGACGCTTTGAACGTCGTCGGCGCGGCGCAGCTCGATGGCACGCTTCGCATCGACGTCTCGCAATTGCCGTCGTTGACCGCCGACGCGATCTATACGGTGGTCACGGCGAGCACCGGCGCCGGGGCCTTCGACGCGATCGAAGTCATCGACCCGACGGGCGTCGCGGACGACTACTACTTCTCGCCCTTTTACGGCACGGCGCCCGTGCCGGGGGGCGCCACGGCGGCCATTGGGGATAACGAGTATCAATCCGGCATTCACGTCCTCAGCAAAGGCGACGCCGACGGCATCAACGGCGTCGATGAAGACGACGCGCGGGTCTTCGCCGCGGTCCTTTTCAACAACGAGCTGCAAGGCTTTCGGCTCGGCCCCGGCCATACGGCCGCGCTGAACTTCGTGAGCGCTTTCGATTTCTTCAAAGACGGCGCGCCGCCCGGCGAGACGCTCATCGACTTCGACGACATCCCCGGATTCGTCTCGGCGATGTCCGCGTCGCAAGGCATCCCGTTGCAGGCGGCTCGTCACGCGTTTCAGCAAGCGTATCAACAGGCGCTCGCCGCGCACGTGCCGGAGCCGGAAACGGCGCTGCTGGTCCTCGGCGTCCTGGCCTTGGCGCCTGCGGCTTGCCGCGGCGAGGTTCGGGGTCGGCGGCCGCGCACGGCGCTGCGCCGGCTTCTCGAAAGCGGGAATTGACCCATGGTCGCGACCAGTTCACGCGCGGGGAAACGCACAATGCGGCTGACTCGCGGTTTCACGTTGGTCGAGGCGCTGGTGGCGATGGCGATCATCGCCGTGCTTGTGGCGCTGTTGCTGCCGGCGGTGCAGGCCGCGCGCGAGGCGTCGCGCCGCTCGCGCTGTGCGAACAACCTGCGACAACATGCCATCGCACTTCAATCGTATCACGCACAGCACGGACGGTTTCCCCCCGGCGGCCGCTTGCACGACAAGGGCGGCATGAACGGCGTTAGTTGGCGCGTGCTCATCCTGCCGTTCATCGAGCAACAACCGCTGTACGAGTTCATCGCCCCGGCTGCCAACGGCGGCGCCAAGAACGAGCCGCTCGGCCAAATGCCCGACGCATACCGCTGCCCGAACATCGAGCCGGGCCAAGGCGATCTGTTGGCGTCTTCCTACTGGGGCGTCGGCGGCGTGCTCCGCGACGGCCAAACCCAGGGAGTCCTCGACGAGTACTGCGGGGCGATGGCCGCGAACGGCGCCTTCTATGCAGGCAGCAAAACGAGAATCGGCGACATCGCCGACGGAACGTCGAACACCCTGGCACTCGGCGAGCGGGTGTATGTGTTCCGCCCCTGGCACAACGGAGCTCGCTGGTCGACCGTCACGGCCGCCAGCCGCGCCATCTGCAGCGAGGCGGCCAACAACATGGCGTACCCGATCAACGCGGCCCACGAGCAGTTCGGCTATTACATCGGCGACAACGACCGACCGCCGGGAACCTTTACCGACATCCCGCTCAATGACCTCCACTTCGGCAGCCTGCATCCCGGCGGCGCCCACTTCGCCTGCGCCGATGCGAGCGTCCGCTTGCTGGCCGACGCCACGGATTTGATCGTCTTGCAGGACGCCGCGACGATCGCCGGGAGCGAAGTCACTGGCCGGCCGCAGTAGCCGGCCCGGTCTCGCGGAGCGATGGGTCGTCCAGCCACGGCGTCCGCCCGGCGAGGCGGCAGACGAGCCGGTACAGGTCCGCCGGGGCGTCGGGCCAAATGACGGCAAGCTGCGCCTCCAGTTGCTGCGCCTCCCTCAGGTCGCCGCCGGCGGCTTCAAATCCGACGGCGACGGCCAATCGTAGCGCCGCGTCCAATTGCAGCGCCTGAACCAAGGCGTCGCTCCGCTGCTGCTGGGCCAACGATCTACGCAGCGCAAGCGACCGGGCCAGCCACTCGTTCGAGTCGCGACGATCCCGCGAGGCGGTCAGGACCGACAAGCGTTCGTAGCAGTCGGCCAGCGCCAGCGCCACCGGCGCCGATTGCGGCCGTTCTCGCCGAAGGGTCTCAAGCGCCGCGACGGCCTCCAGCAACCGCCGCTCCGCCTCGACGTGCTGGCCGGTCTGCTCGTGAAGCGTGGCCAACGTCACGAGCCGTTGGGCGTCTGCGGCGGTCGAGTCGGCAGCGCCCGCGTTGCGCAGCGCCGCTCCCCGCGCCGCCAGCAGCGACGCGAACAGGCCCCGCTTGGGCGGACGGCCTTCGTCCGGCGGCCACAGCGACCAAGGGTTCGCCCGAGCCTCCCAAAGCTTGAGCCGATCCTCCAGGCGAGCCGAGCGACCAATCGCCTCGCGGGTCTCCTGCTCGCGCTTCTTGATCAGGTTGGCTTGCGCGGCGACCGACTCGGCCAACTGCATCCGCTGTCCCTGAATGATCAGTGCCGCCGTCGGCCCGGCGACGGCCAGCAGCAGCACCAGGCCGGCCACGGCCGCCTGCCACGGTCGCCGCGCCGCCCAGCGCGCGACGCGCGCCAGCCTCGAAATAGGACGCGCGTGGATCGGCAGCCGTGCGAGAAATCGATCCAGCTCGTCCGCCACGTCCTTGGCGGTCTGGTAGCGCCGTCCCGGCTCCCGTTCCAGGCACTTGGCGCATATCGTCGCCAGGTCGGCCGGGAGATGGCGATTCAGCGTTCGCACGTTGGGGGGGTCGTCGTGCAGTCGGCCATGCACCTGCATTTGGGCGTTGCCGCGGAACGGCAGTTCGCCGGTCAACAACTCGAACAGCACGACGCCGAGCGAATAGACGTCGGTCCGCCGGTCGGCCCACGCACTGCGACCACTGGCTTGCTCCGGCGACATGTACGCCGGCGTGCCGATGATGTCGCCTTCGGTGGTCATGGTGACTTCTTCGGCTTCGCGCTTCGCCAGGCCGAAGTCCATGAGATAGGGCGTTCCCTCGTCGTCGATCATGATGTTCGACGGCTTCAGGTCGCGGTGAATGACCCCCTTGCGGTGGGCATGATCCAGGGCGGCGGCGACCGTGGCGCACAGTTGAGCCGCTTCGTGCGGCGTGGGCCGCTGGCCGGTCAACAGGTCGGCCAGCGACACGCCGCGGATCACGTCGCTGACGATGAACAGGGCGTCGCCGTCGCGGCCCACTTCGTGGACCGGCACGATATTGGGATGTCGCAGTTGCGCGACGGCGCGGGCCTCGCGAAGGAATTGCTCCGTTTCCGCCGCGGAAAGCTGGCCCTGGCGCGGAATCTTCACCGCGACGGTGCGGTCAAGTTCCGCGTCGCGAGCCTTCCACACCGTCCCGAAGCCGCCGACCCCCAGCCGCGAGATGAGCTCGAACCGATCGATCTTTTGCAGGGCATGGGCCAGCCGCGTCTCTTTCGACCGGTCCACCAGGCTGAACGTGCTGCCGCAGACGGTGCAGTTGACCGAATCGACCGGCGTGTCTCCCACCAGCTCGATCGGGTTGCTGCAGTGGGGGCAGCGGATGTGCAGTCCGCGCGATTTCTTCCCGCGCGGCGTCAGCGGCGCCGTCGTCGCCGCCCCGTCGGCCGGCTGGAGCGGCGCCCCGCCGAGGTCCGAAAAGCGGGCCAGCGCCGCCTCGATCTCCTCGCGCAGCCCCGGGTTCTGGGCGATGATGGCCGGCCCCGGATCGGCCACGCCCGCCGATCGCAACCGCTCCGCCGCCACGGCGACGAGCTCCCGGATCAGCTTGCGGCGCCCCCGGGGCTCGATTCTCTCCAAGTAATCGCCCAGGCCGACCGACTCGCCCGCGGCGAGACGCTGCTCGTAGTCGTCGCACAGCGCGTCGATCCGCCGCACAAGCTCCAGCGGAAGTTCGTCGCTGTCGTCGTCGCAAAGGTTCATGGCCCAAGACCCACGGAAGCATCGCCCTCCGGCTCGCCGACCCACTGGCGGCGGACGAGGCCCAGTTTGCGGATTACCGTCCGCCGGGAACATCCGAGCCCGGCGGCGATTTCCTCGTTGGTCCAGCCGGCGAGCTTTTGCTCGACGATGCGCCGCAGGCTGGGATCGCCCAGCGACTCAACGAGCCGCTCCAACTCGTCGGCCACCTCGACGGCGAACTCGGCCGTGGGCTCCACGCCGAGGCAGTCGCGGACGTCTTCCCAACGGCGCTCGACCGCCCGCGACCGTTTCAGGGCGAGCTGCCGGCGCTGCTCAGAGACGACCTTGCGAGCCGTGATCGTCACCAACAGGGGCCACAGGCTATCGCGGTCGTTCAGCTCCGGAAAGCGGTTCTCGCGCAGGCCGAGCATGACGCTCTTGATAGCGCTGAGGGCGACGTCCTCGCCGGAGACGTCGCGGCGGAGCGCGGCCAGGCGGGCCTGGGCCACTGCAACCAGTCGGGCGAAATAGCGATTCCACAGCTCCTGGGCCGCCACGCTATCGCCGGCGCGGAGCCCGTCGAGCCAATGCGAAACCGACTCGCCGCGGCCGGATTCGGCGCCTGGAAGCCTGCGGTTGGTCATCTCGAAAAGTTCCCCGCGGCGCGTCACGCCTGGGCGACGGCTGGCGATTCTGGAAGTGAACGCGGCCCTTGACCGACAGGTTACACGCCCACAGCGGCATTTTACGGCGCCCAGCGTCGGCATTGAACGCGATTCGTACGCCAACTCGCCGCAATCTTCAAAAACCTCGGCTGCTGGGAATCGCGTCGAGGAACTGCGCGGCGAGGTGCAGCGACGACACGTTTGAAGAAGGCCGCAAACCGTGGCGGAACTGGAAGTGCTGGCAGCCCAAGCACAGCGACTGGTTCAACGGTCTCGATCAGAATGGCGACGACCGCACCGTCAATTTGGTACTAAGGCTAGCCGAAGCAGCGCTGCGACGACCAGCTACGCGGCCAGGCATTGGGATGATACGGATGCCTCTTACGAAGGGCGGTGCGTAATGAACCTGATGAGCCTTCAGGAATGCGTCAAAAAGCTGTACGTCAAGTTCCGCTACGTTCCGCCGCCGGGGATGCACCAACCGGCGGACTGCCATCAAGTGAGGTTTACCAAACCGCCCGTCATCAGGGTTTTCACCGGGCAGATTTCGCGAGCTGAAGGCCGGCGCCCCGGTGAATCGATCGGCATCGACTTACTATGCACGACGCCGTATTTCGAGGAAGCGGGGGGCGTGATCCTCGTGCTTCAAGTCAGCTCCTACATTGAGTGGGAGATTGAATTCGAAACGGCCAGCGCCCCGCCGCAGCTCTCGGTGGCGCCGTGGGCGAGCAGTCCGCGCCAGTGCCTGCTCGATTCTCGACGCCAGTCCGTGCTTGAACCACCGGCGCACAGTCCCGCGCCGAGAGGCCGCACGGTGCGCCAGACGCATCGAATCTTCGTCTCGGTTCCCATGGCGTACAAGGTCCCCGGGCCGCGGCTGATGGTCATGGCCGCCAGCGCAGTATACCTGAAGTGGTACCTGAAACTGCCGATCTACGCGGCGCAGATCTGGAGCGCCTTCCAAAAGCTAAGCGAGTTGGAAAGGCCGCTGGCGCTGGTCCAATCGCTCAAGAAGGGTTTCTGCCCCAGCGATGTGCAGGCGCTCGAGGCGGGCCTGAAAGCCCTCGAGGAGGAATTGAACTGGTTGCTACGACACCCGCAGTACAGCGGTGAAACGACATTCGCGCTGAGAACGCGGCCGATGCCCAAGGGAACCGCGTTTTCGCTGGCTCGCGTGTAACCACGGGCGGTTATCGGATCGGCGTTTTGCTTGGGCCCTCGCCGCCCGCTCAGGACGTAATGCCTTGGGTGAGCGCCATGAACGCCGTTTCCAGGTTGATTTCTTCCTCGGTCATGCGCGACAGCCGGTGGCCGTGTTCGACGAGCAGCTTCGACAGCTCGCTGTAATCGTGGTCGCCGGGTCGGAGCGTGACGCGGAGCTGGCCGTCGTGGGCTTCGACCTTCTCGACAAAGGAGGTCTGC
>QEVI01000254.1 GCA_003576855.1 Planctomycetota bacterium | reverse complement strand
AACACAACGTCACATATTCCATCACCGGCATCGCCACCGAGCACCCCGCCGACAGCGCACGCTCGAACGCCTTGTCCACGTTCTCCACGTAGATGTGCAGCCCCCCCGAAACATGATTCGGAAGCGGCGCCTTCATCCCGTGGTCAGGCCACTCTCCGCCCATCATGAACACCGAGTCACCGATCCGCAGCTCGGCGTGCGCCGTGGACACCGTCGGACTCGGAATCGACAGCGAAGCGTGCGGGTGCCTTCCCACCAGAAATGGGGAAGTCGATATCGGGAAGCTCTGCACCGGCTGATTCGCGGTCAATTGGCCGCTGAGCAGCCACGAAGCTTCACGGATCGTCGGCATGGGTTCAACCAGCATAACTCGCCTCACGCTACGCCTGAGCACTCAAGCCGCCCGCAGCCATGTCGTACGCGGGCGACAGCAGTTCGTTTTCGGCGGCCCTCGCCGGCAATGAGGCGGCGGAGCTCGCCAGCGTCAGCGGCGCCCAGGGGATGTCGCTGCGCGTGGCGACGCGGGCCGCGAAGTCTGCATAGTCGCGACGCCGCTGTATCAGCTCCATCGCCGTGGGAACTAGCGGCACATCCCACGCCTCGTGGCAGATCACCACGTCGCGCCCGCCGGGAACCACCGTCGCCTCGCCGGCAAAACAATGGCGGAGCCTCGCTGCGACCGCGCCGTCCGCCGCGCCGGGCACGATGGCGATCGTGCGGTACGCGCCGCCGTACTGCAACAGCTTCGGCAGCGGCGCCGAATCGTGGCAACGCTGCTGAAGCACCAGTTCCAGCGCCTCGGGCTGAGCGATGAATTGCTCGACCGCGCGGCGGGCCAGCCGCGCCAGCGAAGCCAGCATCTCCACCCGCAGGCGGGAATTGCCCATGATCGTCGGAAACAACCCGCCATGCGGCGCCACGAATTGATCTTGCAGTTGCTGGTCAACGCCTTCCACCAGCGCTGCGATGTGGGCCTCGTTCAGTAGTTCGGCTTCCGCGGGGTCCGCCGGTTCGACCGGCGGCAGGCTCGCCGAGATGTTCTTCAGATGCCGGCCGAACTCCGCGAGCGTCGCCTCCACGCCCTTGAGGTCGGCCAGCAGCCGCCGTGCGATGACGGCCGACGCGGCGACCGCGGCGAAATCGGTCCGCAAGCGGAAGTAGTCCATGATTTGCCGCCATTGGCGGTCGCTGAAGGTTCGCCCGCTGCTTTCGCGCCGCAATTCGTCCGAAGCGGCGGCGATTTGCTTGCCCAGTCCGCCCGCCAGGCGCGTGGCATGCGCCTCGACCTTCGTCAAATGATCGATCAACCATCGAACGGCCCGCTGGGCGCCCGCCAGGCGTTCGCGCCGATCGTCGAGCTTGCCCAGCAGCCACTGGTTCAGGTCGCCGGCGAGTTTCAGCGTTAGCGGGCTGACGATCGCCTCCAGCGGCCGCTGCAACACGTAGGCCCCGCCGCCCGGCCCCTGCGGCGCGGCGAAGAGCGCATCGACCAGCCGCACCATTTCGTTTCGCGTTGCTTGCGGTCCGCGCCGCGCTGCCTCGCACATCTGCCCTTCAAGGAACGCGCGATGGTCGCTGCCGAATTGAGCGTCAATCAGTCCGCGTGCGCGGCACGCTAGCCCTTCGAGTTGGAGTTGAAGCTGGCTTACCAGCGTCGCAACGCCGTGAACGATTTGATCAGTATCCCGCAAGCCGTCGCCGGCAGCGCTGCGCGGCGACTGCTCGTGGCTTTGCGCCCACCGCAGCAGGACCTCGCGGCTCAGGCGAGCGGAAGCGGCCGCCACGAGGCGTTCGGAGGCCACGGGAAGCGCCGCGATCTCGAACGTTCGCAGCGGTGCGCCAGCGCCGCCGCTGGCAGGCGCTTCTCGGCAGCGGTCGAATACGCTCTGCGCCGGCGTCAGCGCATCGGCGAAGATATACTCCGCAATGGACTCTACGCGCTGGTCGTCGTCCTGCGCGTCCCGGGCTTCGACCGGAACGAGGTAGACGGCGTCAAAGGCCCGTTGGCCCGGCGGAAAAGGGGGCAGGCCGCACGACTCGTCGCCGGGAAACGCTCCGTCCGGCCGATGGAGGTGGTTATACTCGGTCAGCCACGCGTAGGCGTTGACGCGGGCCAGATCGCACTGCCGCACGTCGCTGGCGGCGGTGTGGAGGAAAATGCCGAGGACCTTCGCCCCGCCGACGCCCGCCTTTTCCAGGGCAGTGCGCACGGCGTAGCCGATATCGAGCGACATGCCGCTGCCAGCGCCGCCGGAAATCGATGCCACCACGTAGACCCGCGCCGTACCTGCGCGAAACGGCATGCCGGCAACGCCGGAGGATCGGTTAAGCGCGCCGGCGTCCATCGCCTGCCCCAGAGCCATCCGCAGGCGCTGCACGGTCTGGCGGGCGTGATCCGCAAACGCCAACCGCCCCAAGGGCCGCAGCCCCTCGGTCCGCAACGACTTCGGTATGTTGTACAGCCACCGGCGACTCAGCCATCGCAGGAGCTGGCTCGATTGCTCGCGGTATTCCTGCGGCCTCCGCAGCGGCAGGGCCACCGTCTCCTGCGCCGTGAGCGCCGCCTCGGGCTCCCCCTGCATCGCTTGCGCGACCGCCTTTGGATCGCTATCCAAAAGCAAGAGCTGCACCGCCGGCAACGAAGCCTCGCCGTATTGCCGCGTCATCCGGCGGCGCAAACTGCGAAGCACCGACCCGGCCAGGCCGCCAATCCCGACAACCAGCGCCGGCGTCGGTGAAAACCCCTGTCGCGGAAGCTCGACCGGCGCCAGTCGCCGCGGCTCGGCGCCGGCCGGCGGCGACCAGTCCAGCAGCATCGACGTCGAAAGCTCCTTGCGCGGCCCGTCGAGCTCGTCATCGAAGGATTCAGTCGCCACGCGCGGCCGAGGCATCGCCGGCGGTTCGAACGAACTCGGTTCACGCGATGCCGTAAACGCGGACGCCCGCTCAGGCGCCGGTTCGTTCCAGGCGACGTCCGCCGCTTGAGCGAGTGCTGCGGCCAAGTCGCTGCAAGTGGCAAAACGCTGCTGCGGGTCCTTGGCCAGCGCCCGGGCCAGCACGTAACGGTCAGCCGCCGGCAGCGGCGCAAGGTCCGGCTCGTCGTGCAGGTGCTGCAGCGTGAGCTCGGCCGCCGTGTTTCCGGAGAAAGGCAGGGCGCCGGTGAGCAGTTCCTGGTACATCACCGCGAGGCTGTACTGATCGCTGCGAGCGCTGGGACTCCCCTGAAACACTTCCGGCGCTGAATACAGCGGCGTCAGGCCGCCGAGCATCGAGACTTGCGATCGGCCCACGTCCTTGACCAGGCCGAAATCGGCCACCTTGACGTGGCCGCCCACCAGCAGCAGGTTCTCCGGCTTTACATCGAGGTGTTGCAGCCCGTGCTTTTCGCCAAGGAAGTCGAGCGCGTCGGCGGCGTCCCGCATGTACTTCAACAGCTCGTCGCGGGGGATGCCGCGCAGCCCTTCGGCCAGGCACTGGTCGAAACGGTCCTTGAGGCTCGATTCAGCCAGTTCGGTGACAATGGCCAGGCGCCCGCCGACGACTTCGATCCGCTCCAGCGACAGCAGAAAGGGATGCCGCAGGTCTTTGATCCGCTGCAGGGCCCGCAGCTCGTGCTCGGCGCGCTTGTCGTGAAACGAGCCGTAGACGAACTTGACGGCCTTGGCCAGGCCGCCGGGCGCCTGGGCCATCCACACTTCGCCATACCCGCCGGCGCCCAGCCGGCGCGACAAGCTGTACCCTGGCAACTGCAGTCCGTGTTGCTCCGCTGTTTGAGTCACCGCAGGCTTCCTGGTTGCACGTTCGACGGGAATCGCATCTGGCGCATGGACATGCGGCGCCTCAATTGGCCGTAACGGCGGTGAAGTAGCTCTTTACCACGCGATCAAGTAGCTGAGGGCTAAGCTGCATCGAAGCGCCGTTGAACATGCAGTAGTTCGCCATCTGGGCCAGCAGGTCGCGGGCATGGCAGCGGCGCAGCGGCCGGCCGTGCGGTCGATAATGCGTCTGCACCAGGTAGTCCACCGCCTGCGGCTGATACGGACAGCCGACAGACGAGCAGCTTGCCTGAAACAGCTTGCGGAACTCCTCGACCGACGGATCCCCGATTTCGATCTTGTACGGAATTCGCCGCAGGAACGCCTCGTCGGCCAGCTCGTTCGGTTCCAAGTTCGTCGAAAAGATGATCAGTTGCTCGAACGGCACCTGGATCTTCTTGCCGGTGGACAACGTCAGGAAGTCGTGCCGGCACTCCAGCGGTACGATCCAGCGATTGAGCAGCTCCGAGGGCTCGATCCGCTGCCGCCCGAAGTCGTCGATCAGCAGGCACCCGCCGTTCGATTTCATCTGCAGCGGGGCCTCGCTGACGTTGGTCACCGGGTCATGGCGAATCTCAAGGTTGTCCATCACGAGTTCGCCGCCGACGACGACCGTCGGACGCCGAATCCTGACCCACCGCGGGTCGTGCGCAGACGACTTGATCAGCGCTTGCTCCGCGGGTCGAATCGCCTCATGAAACGCCGGATCGTAGAGCTTGACGAACTGCCCGTCCTCGATCAGCGTCCGCGGGATCCAAATGTGCTGGCCGAAACAACGGGTAATCCGCTTGGCCAGCGTCGTCTTGCCATTGCCCGGGGCGCCGTACAGAAACAGCCCGGCGCCGGAGTTCACCGCCGGGCCAAGCAATTCCAACGTCTCCGGATCGACCGAAACGTCTTCGAACGCTTCCTCCAGTTGGCGACGGCGTATGGCCTCGCCGCGGATGGACTGCGCTTCGACCGAGGTGACGTAATCGTCCAGGGCGACCGGCGCCGGCCCGACGTACGCGCACGCCTTGGCCGCCAGGCGGGCCCGCTCGGCGCCGGCGTCGGTCAGCGCATAGACGTAATCGCTCACCTGCGAATGCCCTTTGTGGACGAGCATTTGCCGGCTGCGCAGCGCCAGCAGCAGGTCTTCGAGTATGCGAAAGGGGACGCAGATCCGACCGGCGATCTCGCGTCCGCTGGCCGAGCCCACCTGCAACAGGTACTTGAGCACTAAGGATTCGACCAGCACGGTGCTCAGGCCGGTCTCTTCCAGCGATTGAGGCTCGCGCGGGAAAAAGACCTCGCCGCCCAGCAACGTCTCCAGGGCTTCGCTGCCGCCAATTTCGATTGCTGCGCCGGGCATGGGTACAGCCGCCTCGTGAGCTAAATGGCTCTCAACCAACCATAATCTAGGTCACGTCGGCGGACTGCCGCAGGACCGAGCCGGCATGCCTGACGCCGCTCGGCGTATTCGGCATAATCGCATTTACCGCCGCCAATGCGCGGCTGGACCTCGTGGAGACCCGCACCGGCACGTCTCGCCCAGAACCTCGGTCATCACCCCCCTGAGCGGCCAAGCAGCCCCCAAGCATACGACGACGAACATGAAGCGCGTTCACATCCTCGGACGAAAGAACCATGGCAAAACCACGCTGGTCGTTGAGCTGGTGAGCTACCTGGCGGAGCACGGCTATCGCGTCGGCGCCATCAAGCACACGCACCATGAGCACCAGCTCGATACGCCGGGCAAGGATTCGTACCGCCATCGCGAGGCAGGCGCCACGGTGTCGGCGATACTCTCGCCCGGCATGAACGCGGTCTTTTGGACGCCGCCGCCCCGACCGCGCGGCGAGCCCGCCGCCTATGATGAGTTCGCCCCGCACTTCGCGTCGTGCGACCTGGTGATCGTCGAGGGGGATACGCTCGCATCCGCCCCCAAGGTCGAAGTCTGGCGCGCCGCCGTCGGCTCGCAGCCCTTGGCGGCCGACGACGAGACAATCGCGGCCGTGATCACCGACGACGAGTTGCCGCTGGCGAGAACCGTGTGGCCGCGCAACGACGTCGCCCGCATTGCCGAGGGCGTATTGCGGCTGCTGCGCGTTGAGGCGTGAATTCAGGCTGGAGGCTGGAGGCTGCGGCAGGAATTGCTTGGCTCGCCTGCGCCGCGACCCTGCAGCCTACGCCCCAGTCTGCCTCCCTCTTCAGTCGTCAAATCGCCTCGGCGAGTCCCTCGACGAACTCGTTGTTTTGCAGGTCGGCGATCCAATCGCTCGACCAACTCCATTCTTCATTGGCGAAGAACAGGTCCCGGCCCCCGCCGCCGGAGAGAAAATCGATCACGCCGTCGTCAAAGACGTTGCTGTCCAGGAAGTAATGATCGCCATTGAGGCGGTCCGACGACTTGTCGACGCCGTCGGTGACGTTGGCCACGCGTTGCACGTAGCTGCGGCTGCTGCTCCACTCGGCCATGATGGCGTCGAGGGCCGCGAGATCGACGTCGTGCACGGTAGACCCGGCGACCAGAATGTCGCTGCCGCTATCGCCGATGAGCAGGTCGATTCCGACGCCGCCGATGAGAATGTCGTTGCCCTGCCGGCCAATGAGCAGGTCGGCTCCGCCGCCTCCTACGAGGATGTCATTGCCGTTGCCGCCGGTAAGCTTGTCGTTGCCGGCGCCTCCCAACATGGTGGCCGGCTTGACGAGGTTTTGCGTCACGAAGGCCCAGTCGTCGCCGCCGCCCAGATCCATCCGAATATGCCCGACGGCGCTGGCATTGTACGTGACGGTCGTCGCCGCCGATCCGCCGAGCGAGTACACGACCTTCAACGTGCTGGAACTGACCTTGTGCACCTCGACGGAGTCGTCGCACTCGGTCCCCACGATTTCCAGCTCGCCGCTGAGTGCGTCCAGCATCACGCCGGCGACGGTCGTCGTAATCGAGGAAGTCGCCGTATCGAGATCGTCGTCCGTGACGGTGACATTAATGGCCTGGGGACCCAATTCGCTGTACGTGTGAGTCAGGCCCGTCGCCAGATCGCCAATGTCGGACGAACCGAGCGTCGTGACGTGCCCGTCCCCCCAATCGATGACGGCCGTGTGCGTATCCGCTCCGGGATCGGCCAGCAGCGCCGTCAGCGTGACTGCCTGACCCAGCAGCGGCGTGCAAACCGAGCCCGCCGACAGCGACAGGTTGCTGATCGTCGGCGCGACATTGAGCACGTCGATCGTCGTCGTGTAATCCTGCCAGCCGCCGTCCTTGTCGATGATCCGCCCCTTGACC
>QEVI01000005.1 GCA_003576855.1 Planctomycetota bacterium | reverse complement strand
GGAGAGCACGGTCGATAACCACAAGTGGCGGCTGATGAAGAAGTTAAACGTCCAGCGGACGACGCATCTTACGCGCTTGGCGCTGCGGGCCGGTCTAATCGAGTAGCGCTGGTCGCCGCGGCGGGGGGCTTGGCCGCGCCGATTCGCGTCTTTATGCCGCTTTCTTGGCGGTTCGCAATGGGAAGCCGCTCTTAGCGGATTCGGCATTGCGGGCGGCTTTCGTTTAGTTCGTCCGGCACTTCGTGCTATTATGCGGCCGGCGCGTATTTGCTTTTCAGGAAACGCCGCGGCGCGCCCGGTATTTCCATCCGGCGGCGGGCTCGCTACGGTGTGCCGGCGTGGAACGACGAAGTCGACCCGCGTACCATCAGTTGCCGGAACGGGGGCTGCTCGTTTTCGAGAGCCATCATTCGTCAACCTTTTCCATGCCGCCTGAACGGCGGCCGTTCCACAAGCTAGTATGGGTGCCGGTGGGCCGCGGGGCGCTGGAATACGGCGCTAGCCGCGTGAGCGTCGGCAAGGACGAACTGCTGCTGGTGCCGCCGGGGCAGGTCCATCGGTTCACCGACGACCCCACGGCGCCGTTGACGCTGGTGATGGCGTACTTTTCCGAGGAGATCGTCGCCCGATCGACGCCGCTGCACCTGCTGTTGCCGGCGCTGCGAAGCCGCTTTCCCGACCCCTTTCCGCAGGTCAAGCTCAACAGCTATCGCCGCGGGGCGGTGCGAAACACGTTCAAGCGGATGCTGGCCGAACAGCCCCGCGAGGATGCTTGTGCGACGGCGATGCTCCACGCCGGGCTGTTGGAATTGCTGGTGATCTTCTTCCGCTCCGAGCCGGCTCGCAAGTCGGTGGCGCCCTCGCGAGAGCAAGCGCTCGAGGGGACGCTGGAGTACATCGACGACCTGTTCCACACGGAGATTCGCGTCAAAGACCTGGCGGATATGTGCAGCATTTCGAGCCGACGCTACTCGTACTTGTTCAAGCAGCGAACCGGCAAGACCGTCGTGCAGTACCTTAACGACAAGCGCGTCGCCTACGCGCAGGAACGGCTCCGCGAGACCGGCCAGATCATGTACGCCGCCGTGGCGGCCGGTTTTGGCGATGCCGCCCATTTCTACCGCGTTTTCAAGCGATCCACAGGGCAGACCCCGGGCCAGTACCTGGAGTCGTACATGTCGCAAGAGTCCACGATCTCGGAGGACCGCCAGCATGCGCCTTAGCCTTCGGCGGGTCGTCGCCGTTCTCGCCTGCGCGGCGATGGCCGCCACAGAGCCGCTAGAAGCACGCGCGACCGACGGTCGCACCGACGGCCGCCGGCTCAACGTGCTATTGATCATCAGCGATGATCTGAACACGGACATGGGGTGCTACGGCCATCGGGAAGTAAAGACGCCCGCGCTCGATCGGCTGTGTCGCGCAGGGGTGCGGTTCGACGCGGCGTTCTGCCAGGCGCCGTTGTGCAATCCTTCGCGGGTCTCGCTGCTGAGCGGCTTGCGGCCGGATAAGACGGGCGTCTACACGCTCTTCACGCCGACCCGCCAGCGGCTCGGCCCTAGCGCCGTGATGTTGCCCGGACGTTTCAAGCAGGCCGGCTACTTCACCGTCCAGGTCGGCAAGGTGTTCCATACCGGCGAAGGCTTCGAAGATCCGCAATCGTGGGACGTGGCGCACTTTGAATTCGGCAAGTCGCCGGCGGCGAGCGAGGTGCTCCGCGCCGGGGCGCCTCCAGGGCCGACGAAGCACACGATCGACTGGGCGGTGCTCAAAACGCCGGACGAGCACACCCCCGACGGCATCGTGGCCCGCAAAGCGGCCCGGTACCTGGAGCAGGCCGCGGCGGCGGACAAGCCCTTCTTTGCGGCGGTCGGCTTTCGGCGGCCCCATGCCCCCTTCGCCGCGCCGCAGAAGTACTTCGACATGTATCCGACGGACAAAACGTCGCTGCCGGCGCCGGTTCCGCCAGGCTATGCCGACACGTTGCTTCCCGCGGCGCTGCCGTATGCGTGGGGGCCGCGGCCGCTTACCGAAGGCGAACAACGCCAGTTGCGCTCGGCGTACTTCGCATGCACGACGTACATGGACGCCCAGGTCGGCGTGCTGCTGGACGCCCTGGATCGACTGGGGCTATGGCGGAATACGGTTGTGGCGTTTCTCAGCGACAACGGCTACCATTTGGGCGACCATGGCGGCTTGTGGCACAAGAACTCCCTCTTCGAGGAGTCGTGCCGCGTGCCGCTGGTGGTCTACGCGCCGGGGGCCAAGGGCGCGGGCCGCGGATGTGCCCGCGTCGTGGAGTTATTGGATCTGTATCCGACGCTGATGGATTTGTGCGGCCTGGCGCCGCCGCATGCGCTGGACGGCCGTTCGCTGGCGCCGCTCTTGGACGATCCGGACGCCCCGTGGCGGCATGCCGCGTATTCAGTGGTTGCGCGGGCCGCCGATCGCACGAAGAACGTGGAGGAAACCGAGTTCCTGGGCCGAGCGGTGCGGACCGAGCGGTGGCGCTACATCGAGTGGGACGGCGGCCGGCAGGGCGTCGAGCTGTACGACCGGCAGAGCGATCCGGCCGAGCTGCACAACTTGGGCGAGAACGGCGCCCATGCCGAAGTCCGGGCGGAGCTTCGCGAACTGCTCAGCGCGCACGCGGGGCAGGCCGCGCCCGCTGGCCCGTGAGCAAACAGCAAGCGGTCCGCGTCCTCAAGCCGGCGTCCTAAACCGCCTTGGGAATCGCCCAGTGTCCCTCGGCGCGGTACGAGCGGCTTAACAGCGCCGTCGCGTCGGCGTCGAGGGGGAACGATTCGGTTTGCGGATCGAAGCGGAGCGATCGGCCGAGGCGGATGGCGATGTTTCCCAGGTGGGCCGCCGTGGCCGTGCGATGAGCAACGTCGATGCTGGCATTGGGGGTTTGGCCGCTTTTGATGCAGTCGATCCAGTTGCGGTGGTTGAAGGCGACTTCCGCTTTCGTATCGGCGTGAAGCTGGCGGTCGATCGGGGCATTGCGCTCGCCGCGGAGCTCGAACTTCCCCCGCTTGCTGACGAACATTCGGCCTTTCGTGCCGATGAATTCGTTGCCGCTGTCCACGCCAAAGGGGTAGTTCGTGGACCATAGCCGCTGTTCGTAAATGAGCATGCGCTTGCCGCCGGGCTTGCCGTCGCCGGGCCACTCCAGCGCGACCTGCGCGGTGTCGGGGAATTGCTGGTCGTCGTCGAAGAAGTACTTGCCCCCGGCGGCGGCGACGTGCGTCGGATGCTCCGTGACGCCCAGTCCCCAGAGGGCGATGTCGAATTCGTGGCAGCCGTCGTTGCCCACGTCGCCGGTGCCGAAGTTGTACCACCAGTGCCAATCGTAATGGAAACGATTCTCCTGGTACGGCAACCACTCGGCGGGGCCGACCCACGAGTCGTAATCCACGTGCGGCGGAGGCGCCGAAGGCTGGGCCCGGCCGATGTTCTTGCGCATCTGCCAGTTCCAGCAGCGGGCAATCAGCACGTCGCCGATCACGCCTTCGTGCAGCATCCCGATCGCTTCCTGCATTCCTGGAACGGAGCGCGATTGCGTGCCGTGCGCGGCGACCTTGCCATGCCGTACAGCCGCGTCGAGCAGCATGCGGCCTTCGCGGACGTTGTGCGAGCAGGGCTTTTCGACGTAGATGTGCTTGCCGGCATCCAGCGCCAACAGCGCCGCCGGCGCGTGCCAATGATCGGGAATAGGAAGCGTCACGGCGTCCACCGACGGGTCGTCCAGCACGCGGCGCAGATCGGCGACGGCTTGCGCGCGGCCCCCGACGCGCTGGAGTTGCTCGCCCAGGCGCTGTTGATCGACGTCGCACACGTAGGCGATTTCCACGTCCGACAGCGACAGCAGCGAGCGGGCATGGCTCTTTCCCTGGTTGCCGGCGCCGATGATCGCCACGCGGACTCGCTCGTTGGCGCCCGCCGCGCGAGAGCGAACGCTCGTGGCGAGCACGCCGGCGGCCGCGGCCCCGGCAAGAAAACTTCTCCGCGTGGTCGTTGGCATGGCAAAGTCCCCAGCAGGTATTGGCAATCCCTTCGCCGGTCGAGCAGCCAGCCGCGGCGCCGCTTGAGGTGCGCCATAGGCGACCGCCCGTGCCAGCCGAGGCGCGTCAACGTCGGCGAGCCTGGCGCTCGACGAGCGGCTGCCGGGGCGCGAGCGCCCGCGACGCGGTCAGTACCAGTAGCGCGAGGCAGAGGGCGCCGGGCTCCGGCACGGCGGCTGTCGCGGCGACCGCGGGCGGCAAGCCGAACTTCGATTTCCAGACGGCCGAATCGGCGGCGTTGACGGCGCCATTGCCGTCGGCGTCGCCCTGACCCAGCGTGGCGCCGCTGGCCAAGCCGAAGCCCCGCTGCCAGCGGAGGAAGTCGGCGCCGTCGACATCGCCGTCGGCGTCGAAGTCGGCGTTGGCCGTGGGCGCCGCCGTCGGAGCGATGACGCCGGTTTTGTAGGCCAGGAAATCGACGTCGATGGATCCGATGCCGCTGCGACTGCTGGCGCCGAATTCCAGGAACGGCGCGGCGAGATCGGCATACGCCGCCTCGCCGCTGGATGCGGCCGTGACGTTGAACGTCGCGGGCGTCAGCGAGCCGTCCATGTAAACCTTCACTTCGTGCGTGCCGGCGGCCCCGGCGTTGTCGCGGATCGTGATCCAGAATTCATGCCAGGCGTTTAGCTGCTGGTCGGTCATCGGCAGGATGTTCAACGTTCCCGGCGAAGTCGAATCGATCGAGGCGCTGGGCGCGCCGCCGTCGAGATTGTTCATGATGAGGCCGCCGCTGCCGGAGCCGGTGGTGATCGACCCCGTGCCGCCGGCTTGTTGATAGACCGCGATATCGCCGCTGGTGACCAGCGAAAAGCCGATCAGCGAGTCGCGGTTGAAGAAGTCGGGGTCGTTCTGCATGATGCTGATCGTTCCGCGATTGTTCTCCATCAACAGGCCGCGGCCATGCGGCGTGGTCGCATCGAACCAGGGTATGGTGACCGGGGCGCCCTGCTGGTCGGCCACGTAGAGCAAAGGATCCAACGGCCCGGCGCCGGGAATGCGCGCGCGGAACGACAGCGTGATGCCGTCGTCGAGCACCCGTTGGCTCGGCAGCGGAGTGCTGATGAAATCCTGCAGCATGTCGTGGCCGAAGTAAACGCGCTGGTTGGTGTCTTCGAGCTCGCGCAGCGGGTGCCCGCCGGAGTGCGTGTTTTGGGTCCAGCCGTGGAGGGCCGGGTCGCCGACGTCCTGGATGCGGATGTAATTAGCGCCGGCGTCGTTCAAGAATCCGACGCCGCCGGGCGACGGTCCGGTCGGGCCGCTGGCGGGCGAAGTCGGGTCGGGCTGCGGGGGATCCGCCGGATTGGAAATGGGATCGCCGGGGGCGTGACCGTCCCACCGGCCCAATTGGTCGTGGCGCCAGGTTCCGTCGAGCGCGCCGCCGTCGGTATTGGGACCGTATCCGTCCGGAAGCCCGTTCACGCCCGGCGCGGCGTCGCCCTGGTAGATGTAATTCCAGCCGCCGGCCGGATCCAGATAACTCACCCCGGCCGAAGCCGAGCGTAGAGCAACCAGCGAGGCGAGCGCGACGGCCATGGCGACGAGGCGCCGAGCGACAACAACTGGAGAAAACTTCATGGCGTCTGGGTGCGTTGGCGGCGATCTTGTTCCGCGGCGCGATGCGTCGTCAATGGGGGAAAAGTCGGGCCCGGCGCCGGCGCGCCGTCGGCATCCGCCACGGCGACGGGCTCCGGCAGCGACTACCGGCAGTTATAGCTGGGGAGTATTGCCGTCGAACCGGTGGAGCGTGTGCGCCAGGACAACCTGATCGATGTCGAATGGCAAGACCCGCACGCTGCCGTCGCCGAAGACGAAGTGCACCCCGGAGGTATGCGAACTGCCGAAGTTCTTATTGTAATTAGTGACCTTGTTATCCGGATATTCGATGTTATCGGGAGTCAGCGGATAGTCCGGGCCGCCGAACCGGCCGACGACCTTTCGATTGTCGGCGTTGTAGATCGAGGCGTCGTTGGCGTCGGCATAGCCGAAGAACTTCTCCTTCAGGTGTTTTTCGCCGATGAACGGCACGTGCGAGAGGCCGTCGGTGACGTGCTTGAACTGCAGTTTGCGGACGATCAGCTCCTTGCCAGGCGGGACCTGGGCATTGTCTTCGCCCTCGGTTTCCACCGCACCGCTGTAGATGCCGACGCCCGTGCAGTAGTCGATCCAGGGTATGTCGGTCGCCGGGGGCCGGTCGTTGCCGCCGCTGGTGATGTCGCCCAGGTTGATGGCGTAGTCCGAACAGGCGCCGGTGGTGTGGGGGCTGCCCGAGTCGTCCGAGTCGCCGTCGATGCTGCTCTGCGGCGGCGAGCGGCGAGAGGGGCACAGATAGACGGCCACCTGGTACGTTCGGACTTGTTCCTTTTGCCCGTAGTAATCGAATTTTTCATCCCACTGGGCGGCGATGTTCGCCTGTTCCATGTACGGCCAGAGCGTGCCGGCCCAGGTGATGTAATCGCGAATCCGGCGCGAATTGGGAATGAACTTCTTGGCGTCGTGATGCATTTGCACGCCGAGGCCAATTTGCTTGAGATTGTTCTGGCACTGCGACCGCCGGGCGGCCTCGCGTGCGGCCTGAACCGCCGGCAACAGCAAGGCGACTAGCACGCCGATGATGGCGATCACGACCAGCAGTTCGACGAGCGTAAAACCATGTAGGGGCCGAGCGAGCCGCTGCACGCGCGGCTCGGGCGAACGGCGGGAAGCCGCTGGCGCAGCAGCGGCCAACGTTCTGAACGGGCGAGTCATAGGCGATCCCCGATCGTGCTAACGAGTTTTAGACCTTAGAGGAGCGGTCGAGATCAGCGCGGACGGCGTAAAAATCAGCGAGAGGACGCCGCCCGAATTCACCCTATCTGTGCTGCTGTAGACCGTCAAGCGAATTCGCGCAGCGGGTCGCTACTGTCTAGTAATCGCGGCAAGATCGGCGAACGCCTGCGCGGCGATTGTCAAAAGCGGAAATGGTCGTTGACAGTTTCGGAACGCCGGCGTCCAGCGTAGGCGGGACCGGGCTTCGCCGGGTCGATTGGCCGTTTCCGCACCGCGGGCTAGTGGAAGTCGCCGCTACTGGCGGTTGGCGCCTCGACGGCCGGCGAGCCTCGGTTATTACTGGAGTAGGCGCTCTTCGGTTGGCCGCCAGCGCGGCACACTACTGCGACGGCCGGTTGATGAACAATGACACGAACGCGTGGCGGACTCGGCCCTGGTCCGGGGTTTACGCCGCCACGTTATGTCCGTTCTTGGACGACGAGTCGCTCGACGAGCCGGGGTTGCACGCTTACGTGGCCGAACTGGCCGCCGTCGAGGGCCTGCGGGGCCTGGTGTGCAACGGTCACACGGGCGAGATCATGTCGCTGCGCCCGGCCGAGCGCGTACGCGTGACGGAGGTTGTCGCCCGGACCGTTCGCGCGGCTGCCCCGGCGCTAAAGGTGGTCTCCGGCGTCTCGGCCGAAGGGAGCCTCGAGGCGCTGGATCATGCCCAGGCGGCCCGGGAGGCCGGCGCCGATGCGATCTTGTTGATGCCTCCGCATCACTGGCTCCGCTTTGGCCGGAGCTCTTCAACGGCCGTGGGATTCATCGACGACGTGGCCGCCGCGGGGATCGACGTCATCGTGCATCAGTATCCGGCCTGGACGCGGGCGGGCTACACGCTGGACGAAATGTTGGCGATGGTGCGGAATCCGCGCGTCGTCATGATCAAGATGGGGACGCGCGACATGGCGCGGTGGCGCTACGACTACGAACGGCTCAAGGAGGCCGCGCCGCCGGTGTCGATCGTCACGTGCCACGACGAGTTCTTGTTGCCGACGCTGCTGGACGGCGCCGACGGGGCGCTAATTGGCTTCGCCGGGTTCGCCCCGCGGCTGATGATCGCGCTGGTCCATGCTGCGCTCGATGGCGACCTGGCCGAAGCCCGCCGGCTCCAGCAGCAGGTGGGCCCGCTGGCGCGGCTGATTTATAACTTCGGCGAGCCGGGATGTGCGGCCCACCAGCGGATGAAGGTCGCCCGGTGGCTGCTCGGCCGCTTTCCTAGCCCGCAGTTCCGCCGTCCGATTCGGCCGCTATCGGATGCCGACGTCGATCGGCTGCGCAGTGCCCTGGCCGAGATGCGGCTGGTGCTGTAGGCGCCGCAGGCCCGGCGAACGGCAGCGGGCGCCGCCAAGGGCGCGGCGCCCGCCGTGGGTCTTCGTCTGCCTTACGCCGGGCGTGAGCAACGGCGGCGGGCCGCCGCAGCGCCGGCGGCGGCCAGGGCGAACATCGCCAGCCCGGTGGGCTCGGGAATCGGCTGAATCATCAGCCCTGCAAACGCCCCGAAGCTGCCGCTGGCGGAGGTGGGCCGCACAATCACGATGTCGTGCTCGTTGACGTCGCGTAGGCGAAACGCCCAGGCGTCGGCCACGCCGTTATGGCCGACGGCCGTCTGCCCGATGCGGACGCCGCTGGGGAGTGCTTCGGCTTCGGCCGTGTCGGAGTCGCCGCCAAAGGCGGGCGGTCCGGCAGTGTTACGGAGATTGACCCGCAGGCGGGCCTGGTCCTGGAAGTTGTTGCCGGCGCCGACCAAACCGTTGTCGGTGACGACCCACATGCGGAACTCGGCCGGCGCGCCGCTCAGGATGCGCATCGAGAGCATCGAGGTTGTGGTTCCCGTGCCGCTGATTTGATCGACCGCCTGGCCGGATACGCCTGATTGCCCGCCGGGAAGCGTCAGCGCGTTGAAGCTGGCTTGTCCGCCGGTGGAAGTGGCCCCGACGGTCCCCGATTCGTTAAACGAGAAGCCTGTGCGGCTGGTGCCGTCGGCGTTGAGACCGCTGTCGTCCTTGCCGATGAGCGCCGGATTGGTTTCGAGGTGGAGCCAACTGGGTAGATTGCGAACTTCGTTTTGGTTCATCGGCGCGCCGGTCACCGCCGCCGGGTTGGCGAAGTTCGCAAACCAGTAAAAGGGTGCGAGGCCTGTGTAATTGGTCGTGTCCACGAGCGAGCCGGCCGACTCCCATACGACACCGTTGGCGGCCTCGGCGCGCGGCGTGACGAGCGCCGCCCAGGAGATGAGGCAAATCAATGAAGCTTTCCGCATTAGTCAACCTCCGCGCATCAAAGCTGAAAAAACGACGAGCCGGTTTGCGACAAGGCTAGCGAGAAGCACGCCTCGGCGAGGAGGCGCCGACGAGTCGCAGCGGCCGGCCCCGGCGCCGCTGCGGCGATTCATTCATGTTGAACTCGATATTAGGAGTTTGCAAGGAAATATGTCCAGCGCGACCGTTTTCGCAACGACCGGCAGACGGGGAGGCGAACTCCGGCGCGACGCTGGTTTGCAAATCAGGCAGAAACGATTGGCGGATTAAGAAGCCGCGCCCGAGGGGCGAGCTTGCTTGCAAATTGAGAAATCCGGCTGGCCCCATGATGTGCCACAGCCGTGGCCGTTTTAGAATCAACGTTTCGCCGCGACCAATGCGCGCATCGGCCCCTTGCCGAGGCCGGTGCTCGGCGCCGCGTCTCCTTGGCGGGGTGGAATATCCATGGGCGACTCAGCAAGCCGCAGCAATCCCGTAGGCGTCATCGGCATTGGACTGATGGGCGCGGCATTGACTGAGCGGTTGTTGGACGGCGGCTACTCGGTCGTGGTGCACAACCGCACGCGCGACAAGGCCGCGCCGCTCGTCGCCCGAGGGGCGAAATGGTCGGATAACCCGCTGGCCGAATGCGAGCGAGTCGTCATCTCGCTCTACTCCACCGACGTGGTCGAGAGCGTGCTGCGGCCGATGGAACGGTCGCTTCGTCCGGGCCTCATTCTCATCGACACGACGACGGGCGACCCGCAGCGGATGGCCGCGCTGGGCGCCTACTTCGCCGAGCGCGGCGTGCAGTACCTGGAGACGCCGATCTCGGGATCGAGCGAGCAGACCCGGCGGCGGCTCTCGACAGCGCTGGCGGCCGGTCCGCGCGAAGCGTTCATCGCGTGCCAAGACCTGCTGGAATGCCTGGCGGCCAAGACGTTCTACGTGGGCGCTTGGGGAAACGGCGTGCGGATGAAGCTGGTGACCAACCTGGTGCTCGGCCTCAACCGCGCCGTGCTGGCCGAAGGACTGGTGTTCGCCAAGGCCGTGGGGCTCGATCCGCAGGACGCCTTGCACGTGTTGCTCAATAGCCCGGCCTATTCGCGAACGATGGACGCCAAGGGGCCGAAAATGGTCAATGGCGATTTCACGCCGCATGCCAAGCTCTCGCAGCACATCAAGGACGTGGAACTGATCCTCGACGAAGCGGCTCGCAGCGGCAAGAGCCTCCCCTTGTCGCAGTTGCACCTGCAGCTTTTGGAACGGGCCGAGGCCGAGGGCTTTGGCGAGCTTGACAATAGCGTGATCATCAACGCCATCGACGAGAATCTCATTTCGCCGTTCACTTCGCCCGGTTAGCCAGCGACCGCTGCGACTGGGGCGATAGGTCTTTTTCGGTTTTTGCGCGTTACGCAACTGGCGTGAAGGAGGGAATCGGATGTTATCGAGCCGTCTCCAGCGGGCGCCTTGCGGACGATGGCAACGTGTGCTGTTGATCGTCCTGTTGGGGCGGCCGGCGGCGCATGGCGCCGATCCAGCCGCTCGCGTCGAGTTCCAACCCGGCGACGGTCAGGTGGCCGTCACCATCGGCGGGGAACCGTTCGCCACGTACGTGTACCGGGACGCGGCCATCACGCGGCCCTACTTTGCCCATCTTCGCGCCCCTGGCGGGATGCAAGCGACGCGCAATCATCCGCCGGTGGCCGGCGTCGATTCGCCCGATCACGCCACGTTCCATCCGGGGTTGTGGCTGTCGTTCGGCGACATCAGCGGCTACGACTACTGGCGGCTCGCGGCGCCGGTCCAATTCGAGCGGTTCGTTGCCGAGCCGGCGGGCGGCGCGGGGCGGGGCTCGTTCGCGGCCCGGCTGGCGTACCTGAAAAAGCCCGGCGGCGAGCCGCTCTGTTTTGAAGACTTCCGCTGCGAGATTCGGGCGATGCCCGCGGGGCGCTTGATCCTGTGGGATTCAACGTTCACGTCCGACGCGCCGTTTGTTTTCGGAGACCAGGAAGAAATGGGCCTGGGCTTCCGCGTAGCGACGCCCATTCGCGCGGAGCGCGGGTCGGAGTCCGGCCTTCCGCCGGGTAATGGCGAGATCGTCAACTCACGGGGTGACCGCAACGAGCAGCAGATTTGGGGCCGCGCCGCCGAGTGGGCCGACTATCGCGGCGAGCTGGCCGGCCGGCAGGTCGGCATCGCCGTGTTTCCGCATCCGGAGAACTTCCGTCGGTGCTGGTTTCACGCCCGCGACTACGGCATGCTCGCCGCCAATCCGTTTGGTCGGCAGTCCTTCGGCCAAGGGGAAAAAAGCGCCGTGACCGTGCAGCCGGGGGAAGCGTTTCGGCTACGCTACGGCGTGCTCGTACACAGCACGGCGATCGGCGAGCAGCTTGACCTGGCCGCGGCCTACGCCGACTATACGCGCCTCGCCAGCCCTTGAGGCTTCGCCCACTACTCTCGCACGCGGTGCAGCGATGTTCGACGCGGAACTCTTCGGCCTCGACCTGCTCGATGCGCTGGTGGTGCTGGTCTACCTGGTCGGCGTCACGTCGCTGGGGGTGCTGTCGGGACGCTTCGTGAAGAGCGCGGGCGACTTCTTCATGCCCCGCCGGTTCGGCAAGGCGCTGATGGTGACGCACGCCTTCGGCGCCGGCACCGCGTCGGATCAGGCGGTCGTCGTCGCTGCGGAAACCTTTCGCAGCGGGGTTTCCGGCATCTGGTGGCAGTGGCTGTGGCTGCCGGTGACGCCGTTCTATTGGCTGTTGGCGCCGATCATGCGACGGCTTCGCGCCGTCACCACGGCCGACGCGTACGAGCTGCGGTTCGATCGCAGCGTGGCGGTGCTGTTTGCATTCGTCGGCATCGTCGGGCTGTCGGTGAAGATCGGCCTCATGCTCAAAGGCGCCAGCGCCCTGATCGAGGCCAGCACCGCCGGCACGATCAACACGGACCTGGCGGTAAAGGTCGTGACGATCACCTTTGTAATCTACGGGATGGCGGGGGGCCTGGGCGCGGCGATCATCGCCGACTTCTTTCAAGGCATTCTCACCGTCGTGTTTTCGTTTCTGTTGTTGCCGTTCGTGCTCAGCGCGGTCGGAGGGATGAGCGGCATCCGCGCGACGATCCAGGACCCGGCGATGCTCTCGATCGTCACGCCGGGCGTCATCGGTCCGTTTTTCATCGTGATGTACGCCGTGCAGGCGCTCGTGGGGATTGTCGCGCAGCCGTTCATCATGGGCGTCTGCTCGGCCGGCCGCACGGAGATCGACGGCCGCTACGGCTTCATGTTCGGCAACATCCTCAAGCGGATTTGCACGATCGCCTGGACGCTCACCGCGCTGGCGGCGGTGGCCTGGTACATGCAACAGGGGAAGGATCTTTCGGCCATCGAACCTGATCACGTCTACGGCGACATCGCGCGGCACTTTTTTCCGCAGATGGCGCCCGGCTTGTTGGGATTGTTCGTGGCGTCGCTGCTGGCCGCCGTGATGAACTCGTGCGACTCGTACATGATCGCCTCGGCCGGGCTGTTCACGCAAAACCTGTATCGCCCGCTGATGGCCAGCAAGCCGGAGCGGCACTACGTGTGGGTCGGGCGGTTGTCGTCGCTGATGGTGGTGGTCGGCGGCTACCTGTTCGCCCAGTACGTGCCGGACGTGAAGACGGCGCTCGATATCTGGTTCAAGATGGCGCCTCCGTTGGGAGTCGCGTTTTGGATGGGGCTGTTCTGGCGGCATACCACCCCGCTGGGCGCCTGGGCGGCGACCCTCGCGGGGTTCGGGGCCTGGTGGCTGGGCGTCGCCGGCGGCTTCGTCTCCTGGGTGGCGGGGCTCCCGCTGGCCGATCAGCTTGACCTCGTCTGGCAGGAGAGCGGCAAAGCGGCCAAGATCTACGAGCCGTGGCTGATCCTGTTCTACACCGGCAGCGCCGTCGCCGCGTGCATCATCGTCAGCCTGCTCACGCCGCAGATTGCGCCCGAAAAGCTGCAGCGGTTCTACGACCTCACGCGGACCCCGGTCCGCGAAGGGGAAGTCGTCGAGCGCCCCTGCACGCTTCCCGTGGGCGTGGAGCCCGCGCAGCGGCGGATGCTCGTGACCCTCTGCGGGCTGGAAATACCCGCGCCCTCGGCCACTTCGGTGCGGGGCTTCGTCGCCGGTTGGGTTTGCGTCGCGCTGCTGGTGGTCGGATTTCTGCTGATTATCCGCTGGTAGGGCGGACCTCGTGGCGGCCGAGATCTTGCCCGACGGGGACGGCGCAATGATCGAGTTACGCCAGTCGGGCGGCGCCGTCTACGTGACGACGGCGGTAGTGGAGCAGGATTAGCGCAGCGGCGGCGGCCATCGAGAATCCTGCCGGCTCCGGTGCGGTCTTCACCGACAAACGGACGATATCGCCGTTGTACCGAAACGTCTGCCAGGTGGCTCCGCGGGCGTGTGGACTCGCGCCGTCCGGCTTGCTCGCTTCGATCGTCAGGCTTGGTGCGGAAAGGTAGGCGCTGATGTCGTGCGTCGATAACCACTTATTGCCGCCCAAGTAGTCGGCGCCAGGCATCCAATCGCCGCTCGGGGTGTCATAGAAGAAAAACGCATGGGTCAGCCGAAAGGCGGGAGTCGTACGGGCGATCCAGAAATCGCCTTGGCCGTCGACATGCTCCACGGTGCGCCACGTCGTGTGCTGGTCGCGCACGGTCAAATGCAATGACCAAGGCGGGCCCGGCTGATGGGCCGACAACGTTACGTGTAGCCAGGCCGATGGGTTCTGGATGACCTGCGGCGGGATTTCACCAAGAACGCGATGCACAATCACGGCGTGCGCGGGGGAAGCTGTTACCAAGACGAGCGCGACAGCGAAGCTAAGGCGAGTCATATGAGCCTCCTTTCCAGGCTGACGTGATCAGGACGGCGCCGTCCGCATCTTAGCTCCACGGCGACTTGCGGGGCAAGTAAACGCCACGGCGATGCATAGGCTGCCTCGCCGGGAGGGCGCGCTTGACCGCAAAGAAACGGCACTGGCCGCAAGGATCCAGGCCTATGCGAACCGCATGCGGCAAGAGCGGCCCGCGTCAGACGGCCTTGGGGGCCTGGCCAGCCCGAGCGACGTACGCCTCGACGACGGCGACGAACGCCTTCATCCACGGCGCGAGGTCCTTCTTTCCCTGGCAGCAGACCAGTCGCCCGTCCACGACGACCGGCTGATTTACGTAAGTCCCGCCGGAGAACTCGGCGTCGTAGCGGCACTTGGGAATCGTCGTAACCTGCCGGCCGCGTATCACGTCGGCCGCGGCGAGGATTTCGATGCCGTGGCAGATCGACGCCGTCGGCTTGTCTTGTTGGAAGAAACGTTTGACGATCCGCATTAAGTCCTGGTCGTAACGCAGGTACTCCGGCGCCCGGCCGCCGGGCAGCACCAGCCCGGCGAACTGGTCGGGGTCCACGTCGCGAAATGCCGTCTGGGCTTCGATCCGGTAGGCCGGCCGTTCGACGGTGATATCCCATCCCGGCTCCAGTTCATGTTGGACGAGGTGGTAGACGCGCGGCTTCGGCCCGGCGACGACCACGTCGTAGTCCTCCCGCAGCCGATACATGGGGACCATCGTGTCCATCACTTCACCGCCGTCGCCGACTACCAGCAGGATTGTTTCCATGGATGATACACCTAATGCTTCCGCGGCGACCGCCTGGGAGGCAAGCGTACGTCACGCGGCGGCCTCGGATGATTGTACGAACTCCAAGATCGCGCCGGCGGCGTAACGGGGCGGCGCCACGATGCCATCCGCAGCGGCACGGTACTCGACGCCGCCGGCGTCGAAGAGCGACTTGGCGGCCGCCAGGCTCCGCGTCGCTAGCGTGATGGCGATCAGTCGCGGCCGGCCGGCGGCGAGCAAGTCCGCAGCCTCCGGATAGCGTTTCCGCGCCGCGGCCGCGGAGAGAAGCCGTATGGCGGCCGGCCCGGCGTCGACGACAACTGCGTCCGCGTCGCGCACGACCTTGTCGCGGCCGAAAAGCCGGCTCTGGACCTCGCTCGCCGCGTCGAGATCAGCGACGACGCCGGTGACGGCCTGCACGCCGACGGCGCCGTTGGCATGCCGCAGCCACTCCGGCCGTCGGAGCCGCTTGGGCGTAAGGTGCTGGCAGAAGACCGTTGACATCAAGCCGCCCGATTCTGATTCGTCCAGAAAGCAGAGCGAGAACTGAAGCTGCACGGTTTCGCCGGGCAGCTCGAAATTGCGAGTCAACCGCTGCACCTCGCGGGGGTGAAACCCGCGGCTGCAAAGCTCGCGATGCGAAACATGGGCGTCGCGCGTGCCCAGCGCCAGGCCCATCAGGCCTTCGCCATAGTGCTCAAGGAACTGGTCGAGGTTGTGCGTGCGACCGGGCCGGACGACGCCGCGAAGTTCCAGGTAATCCCGCTCGAACATGATGCACCAGTTGCCGGTGCCCCACTCGACGTGGCTGCCGAGACCGGGAATCGTAAACCCCAGACGTTCATAGGCCGCTCGTGCGGCGGCCATGTCGGCGACGGCGACTACCGGATGGTCGAGGCCGGTCATCCAGGACGGATCGTTCATAGAGCGGGTTCCGGCGTTTTCGGCGTCTGGCGAACTTGCACGCCGGTACGTTCTTCGCGTAGCGTCAGAAAGATCGTGTTGTCACGGCCTGCCCAGCCCCGCGCGACGGCTTCGGCCATCTCCCGCTGGCAGCGCTCGGCCATTTCCATGGGCGCCTCGCACTGCCTGGCCAGTTCCACGGCCAACGACATGTCTTTGTAGGCCAGCTCCATCGAGTACCGCGGTTCGAAATTGCCTTGGAACAGCGTCGCCGGCATGGCGACCTGGAGGTCCAAGTTGCGGCCCAGGCCCGATTTCTGAAACACGTCGATGAGCACGTCTGCTGCCACCCCGGCCTTCACGCCGACGGTGAGGCATTCCATCGTGGCCAGGTTGGCGCAGAACACGGCGCAGTTGTGGAGCAGCTTGCAGATGCTGGCGTCGCCGGTCTTGCCGACGTGGATGACGGCCGCTGCCACGGCCTCCAGCACACCACGGCACCGCTGGAGCGCCGCTTCGCTGCCGCCGACCAGCACGGTGAGCGATCCGTTGCGGGCGCCTTCCACGCCGCCGCTCACCGGGGCGTCGAGCAGCTCGGCGCCAGCTGATCGCAGTTTCGCAGCGATGCTCGCGACAACGGCCGGCGCATTGGTGGTGAAGTCGATGCAGACCGCGCCGGGCGCGACGCCGGCGACGACGCCGTCGCCATCGAGAAACACGGCCGCGGCTTGCTGCGGGCCCGGCAGGCTGGTGCAGATTATGTCACACTGCTGTGCGACTTCGCGCGGGCTGCCGGCGCGTCGCGCCCCGAGGGCCGCCAATGCAAAGGCGGCATCCGTGCGGACGTCGTAGACGACCAGCGGCAGGCCGGCCGAAAGCAGCCGAGCCGCCATGCGGCCGCCCATGTTTCCCAGGCCGATGAAGCCGATGTTCTCTCGTCCGCGGCTCATGTCGCTATTGTTGCACAAACTGCATGCTGTAGAGCTTCGTCGCATTGCCGCGAAACACCGCCTGAATCGCCTTGCCGGCAAGCGGCGAGACGTCGCTGCCGGCGGCCATCCAGTGGACGACGGCGGCCGTGTCGTCGCAGTTGAGATAAATGCAGTCGTCGAGGCCGAATCCGGGGATTTCTTGGCCTGCCTCGTCGAGCAGCCCCACTTGCAGATAGCCCGTCGCATCGGCGTCGACGTTGAGCACGAGCCGATTGCCCGCAAATGTCAGCGGCCGGGTCGTCAGCTTGCCGCCGGTGTAGGCGAAGTCGGCCGAAACGAATCCGTCGAGGCGCTGCACGACGCGAAAAATGGCTTCTCGTCCGCTCTTCTGCCACGTGGAGTGGTACAGCTCGCTGCCGACGTAGTATTGCCAAATCTCATCGCCCCGGCGAATCATGCCATGGGCGATGTAGTTCTTTTTGAGGTCCAGCCCGGCGTGCTTGCCGATGCCGATGTACGCGGGGCGCGGGTAGCGCTTCCAGCGAAGCCCGTCGCGGCTGACGGCAAGCTGGGTCTCGATCGGGCCGGAGCCCCGCTGGCGGTGCTCCTCGGCCAGCGTTTCACGGGTCGGCGGCCCTTCCCCTTCGTAGTGGAAGTACATCAGCGGAAATGCCAGGTAGGCGTCGGGCGCCCAGGCGTACTTGATGCATTTGGGCACGTACACGTCCACGCCTGGCGGATCCAGGGCCGGATCGGGGGCGAAGATCCGCGGATACTCGACGCCGAATCCCGGCGGCGTCAGCGGACCGTTGTCCACGTAGTACGGGTTCTTGCGTCCCAGGCGGAGCCGCTTCGCCAGCTCCGTCTGTTCCGCTTGCATTACAGGCCGTAGCGGCCAGGGCCGCATCAAGTCGCCCGTTTCGGTCAGCACGGCTGAACGCTCGGTCTTGCCGCCGGGCGTGCGGTACATGTCGGAGCGGTGGTACCCGACGTACGTTTGCCGCTGGTCGTCGTAGTACACGATCGACTGCGACGCCCCGCGGAACGGCAACGCGCTGGTCTCGTTGCGCGTGAACGTGTAGCCGTCTGGGGAAGAATACACGTATTGGCCGCGGCCTTGGTAGCCGCTGTAATACTTGATCCGCTCCTGCGGCGGCGCGTTGGGGTCGACGAACAGCGTCCCCAGGCCGACCGGGTCAGTAATGACGATGTTCCGGCGTCCTTCGTACTCGCGGCCCAAGTCCGGCGCCCGCCACGCGACGCCGTCTTCAGAGACCCACACGGCCAGGCTGTTCTTCGGCCCGCGGAAATAGAGCCGCGCGAGCCCGTCGCCGGACGCCGTGTCTTCGAAGGCCGTCACGTGATTACTGAACCCGGCGTCTTCCAGCACGAGCTCGGCCAGCCGGGGGGGATTGGCGTTGAACGCGACGCCTTCCAGGCTCGCCACGAGGGCATCGTCGAGGAACAGGTGCTTTCGCCCGCCGAGCGGAACGGGCGTGCCCTGTCCTGCCGAGTCGCCAAATAGCAGCGGCGGGCCGGCGGCCAGCGCGGGCGGTTGGTATCCATGATGATACTTCGAAAAGCTCGCCGGCGGGGTAAAGTCGGCTTCGTAGACGCAGCCTTGGCTAATTCGAAGTTCATCGAGCGCCGCCGCCAGCGGTTTTTCCCAGCGGCTGTCGCGGCCGACCGATAGGTAGTCCTCTTCGCCCGGCGGCAGCGGCGCGAGGCGGCAGCGTGAGGGCAACGGCTGCATGCGGCCATCGACATACAACCGCATCTGCTCTTCGCCGGCGCTGTACGCCAGGGCGTAATGGCGCCACCGGCCGGGCTCGGGCGTGGGTCCGGGGATTTCAAGTCGCGTGCCGCTGGGCTCGTTGACGAACGTGAACGTGCCGTCGGCGCCATTGAAGAGCAATTGGGTGATTTGACCCAGGCCCCGCGGACCTTCGCCGATCTCGAGGATCACGCCCGGCGCCGGCGATTGCGTCGCGGCAGGTCGCAGCCAGAACTCGACCGTCCAATCGGAATTCGCCAGGTTAAGCGGCGACTGCGTCGCACTGGCAAAGCCGACCTCCTGCCGCAAATGCCGTTCACCGCGGGTCATCAGCGCGCAAAGCCGGTTGTTCGTCCAGCGCAGCGCGGGGGCGGCGCCAGGCCGATCGACGGCGAACCGCTGCTTCTCCGCCAGGCCGACGAGGTACTCTTCGGGCGGATAAGAGACCGGCGGCGGTTCGGTCGGCTCCAAGGCATTGCCGAATTTGCCGTCGGTCAATCGGCCGCCGGGTCCGATCACCAGCGGGTACGCGCCCGTCGCGGCGTCGCCCAGCACGCAACTGGGGTAGACGCCTTGTTGCTCGTCGAACAGCCAGAGCGCCGTCGTGGCGGTCTCCGCGGCAGCCCAGGCGGTGCAAGCCACCCAGTAGACGACCGCCAAACAACTCGTCTGTTTGCACATCATGCACGCCCCGGTTGATCGACGCCTGTGGCGGACTTGCAGAGCCCGGCGCCTGGCGCCGCTGCCCGTTCGGCCCGCGCCGCGGCCATCAATAGCATGATGAAGAATCGTCGCCGGCGAAGCGGATACGGACGCCGGGTAAACGGCGTAAATGGCAAGTCTGGCGTTCCGATTCAACGTGCGGCCCGCGTCGCGGCGCCGCAGCGTTCGCCCGGCGCGTGCGGCCACTACGCTGCTTTCGACCAGTACATGGCGCCGCGAACCGCGCCCAGCAGCCGCTTGACGTCCTCGGGGAAGACGTGCCCGATCGTGCCGATGCGAAACGTCGGCGTCTCGGTAATCGAGCCGGGATAAATGACAAAGCCCTGCTGCTTGAGCCGGCCGTAAAAGTCTGCAAAACGGTAGTCAGGATGCGCCGGGGCATGGAACGCCGTAATGATCGGCGATTGCCACTCGGTCGGCAGCAGCGGCTCGAACCCCAGCGCCAGCATTCCGTCGCGCAGCAGGCGCTGGTTGGTCGCATATCGCGCGTGGCGAGCGGCGACGCCGCCCTCCTCCTCCAGTTCGACCAGCGCTTGCAGAAAGGCCCGCACCGTATGCGTAGGCGAGGTGAACCGCCACTTGCCCCGGCCGGTCTCCATGGTTCGCCACTGGTCGTACACGTCGAGCGACAGCGATCGGGCGCGGCCGGCGCAGGCCTCGAGCTGGCCGCGGCGCACCAGGACGAAGCCGAAGCCCGGCACGCCTTGGATGCACTTGTTCGAGCTGCTGACCAGCCAATCGACGCCGCAGGTCTCGAAGTCGAGCGGAACGCCGCCGAAGGTGCTCATCGCATCGACGATCAAGGAGCGGCCGGCTTCTTTCACCAGCGCGCCGACTTCCTCGACCGGGTTCAGCATCCCGGTGGAAGTTTCGCCGTGTACGACGGCGACGTGCGTAATTTGCAGGTCGGCGCGCAACTCGCTTCGCAAACGCGCCAAATCCGGCGGACGCCCCTCGCCCGATTCGTGCACGACGTGCGGGATGTCGAGCACCTTGGCGATTTGCGCGATGCGCCGCCCATACACGCCGTTGCTCAACACGAGCAGCTTGCCCTCCCGCGGGAGGGCCGTCCCCACGACGGCCTCGACGCAGAACGTGCCGCTGCCTTGCATCAACACGGACGTGATGGCGGCATCGCCGTCGCGCATCGCCAGCCGCAACCGCTTCTCGCGGATGACCTGCACGACGCCCACGTTGTAATCGTCGTCCCAAGTGCACCAATCTCGCAGCATCGCGCGGCGCACGGCCGGGCTGGTCGACAGCGGGCCGGGAGTCAACAGCAGGTATGGGTTCTCGTCGTGTGAACGTTCCATGGCGTTCCCATTCGATTGTTATGCCGCAAAAGGCCGCCGCGCTCCGTCACGGGATAACGGCGACGCGCATGGCGGTCCCCTCGTGGGCGGCGCGGAGGGCCGCGTTGACTTCTTCCAGTCCGAACGACGCGCCCACGACGTCGCCCAGCGGAAACCGATCCTGTGCCTCGTGGAGCGCGTCGACGGCCGTAATCAGGTGACGCACATCGTAGTTGTGCACGCCGCGAACGGTAAGCAGCTTCCACAGCACGATCGACATGTCGATCGTCGCGCGGGCGCCCGGAAAGGAGCAGCCCAACTCGATGTATCGCCCGCCCGTACGCAGCGAAAGCAAGCCCGTTTCAATGATCGCCGGGTCGCCGGCGACCTCGAGCGCCGCATCGACGCCGAGACCCTCGGTCAGCTCCTTGATCGCGGCCACCGCATCCACCGCGGCGTTCGACGCGTCGATGCAATCGGTGGCCCCGAAGCGGCGAATGAACTGCAGTCGCCGGGCGTTTACATCGACGACGACGACGCGGCGGCAGCCCGCGTGCGCTGCCAGCGCGGCGGCGTAGCAGCCCAGCGCACCGGCGCCCTGGATGAGCACGCTATCGCCGCTCTTCAATTCGGCGGCTTCCCAGGCGGCCGCCGCCGTCGCAGCGGCGCAATTGGCGGGCGCTGCCGCGAAGTCGGGTAGTCCCGGGGGAAGCTTCAACAGCGACGTGCCGGCGTCGATCTGGCAGTACTCGGCCAGTCCGCCCCGCAAGTGCGGCGGCGCCTGGCAACTGTCGTGACCGTACTTGCGCAGCGAACGGCACTTCATCGGCAGGCGGAATTCCACGCAGTAACGGCATTTGCCGCAGGCGCTGTGCAACGTCCACGTTACGCGGTCGCCCACGGCCAGCGGCTGGTCGCGCACGTCGCGGGCCAAGCCGGGGCCGAGCTCCGCGATCGTGCCCACGATTTCGTGTCCCAGGATGATCGGCGTCGGCGCGGGGCGAAGTCCACGCCACGTGTGCAAGTCCGATCGGCAGATGGTGCAGCACGTCACCCGCACCACCGCTCCGCCCGGCGGCGCGTGCGGCACGGGATACTCGCGAAGCACGAGGTCCTGCCGCGGCTCGACCATGACGGCGGCGCGGGCGAAGCGCTGCGCGGTCATAGCCATCCCTCGCTCTCGAATAGGCCGGGCAGGTACGCCACGCTGCGAATGAGGTGCGCGTGGCGATACGAGCCGAAATGCCAGCGGAACGTACCATGGGCGCCGGGGACTTCTCGAAGTTCGTGGCGATAGAGATTGAGCATGTGCTGCTCATAGAGCTGGAAGGACCGCTCGGCAAGCCGGGCGTCGGCGTCTCCGGGCCGAGACGCCCCGACCATCGAGGATAACCGCCGCCGGCGGTCGCCGCCGCCGAGCCGTGCGCACGGATTCGGACGGATTGCGAATGTGGTTAGACGTAAAACCGCCGTATAGCGGCGGGTTTGTCGGCCGGCCCGGGTCTGGCGTCACCCTCGCGGAGGACGCCGCTTAGACGTAATATGTACCTGGCGGCAAGCAGACGCGACGGCAGCGGCGGCGCTGGTCGTGCGCGCTGCGAGTCGCACGGGCTCGTCCATATCCGCAGCGCGGACAAGAACAGAGTCGGTACAGCCATGACGGCAGGACGTTCTCAGGAAAGACTGGCGGCGGTTTCCGCGTGGTGCGTGGTCGCGACGTTCGGCGCGTACTTCTGCATGTACGGACTTCGCAAGCCGTTTACCGCCGCCTCGTACAGCGATGTGCAGGCGTGGGGACAGGCGTACAAGCCGCTGGCCATTGCGGCCCAGGTGCTGGGCTACATGGCGTCGAAATTCATCGGCATCAAGGTCATCGCCGAACTGAATCCCGCTCGGCGCGTCATGCTGCTGCTGGGCCTGGTCGCAGTTGCACAAGCGGCGCTGGTCGCCTTTAGCGTCACGCCCGCGCCGTGGAACCTGGGCTGGCTGCTGGTCAACGGCTTGCCGCTGGGCATGGTATTCGGCATCGTCCTGGGGTTTCTCGAGGGGCGCCGCCATACCGAGGCCCTGGCGGCGGGGCTGTGCACCAGCTTCATCGTCGCCGACGGCGTCGCCAAGTCGGTCGGCCAGAACTTGCTCGACCGCGGCGTGCCGCAGTTCGCTATGCCGGCCGTCGCCGGCCTGATCTTCATTATTCCCTTGCTGGGTTTCGCCTGGATGCTGACCCGCATACCGCCCCCCTCGTTGGCCGACGTCGCTGCCCGCAGCGCCCGCTCGCCGATGAACCGAGCGGAGCGGCAGGCGTTCTTTCGCCGCTACGGCCTGGGCCTGACGTTGATTACCGTGATGTACCTGTTCATCACGATCCTCCGCAGCGTGCGGGCCGACTTCGCGCCGGAGATTTGGGCCGGCCTGGGCGTGGAACCGCAAGCCGGCCTCTACGCGTGGACCGAGCTTGTCGTGGCCGCCGGCGTGCTGGTGCTCAACGGGCTGGCGGTGACCATCAGCGACAATCGTAGAGCCTTCTTTTTCGCGGTGGCGCTGTCGGTGGTAGGCGCCGCAACGGTCTTGTCGTCGCTGGCGGCTTACCGCGCCGGGCTTTCCCCCTTCGCGTTCATGGTGCTGCAGGGATTGGGGTTGTACCTGCCGTACATTGCGGTGCACACGACGATCTTCGAGCGGCTGATCGCCATGACGCGCGACCGCGGCAACATCGGTTACCTGATGTATCTGGCCGACGCATTCGGGTATCTCGGTTACGTGGCGGTCCTGGTCGTGCGCAACTGGACGACCGCCGCCGGCGAGTTCCTTCCGTTCTACCAGCGGCTGAGCGGCGTCATCGCGGCCGGCTGCGTGCTGATCATGCTGCCCTGCTGGAAGTACTTCGCCAACTTGGGCGTCGCACGAGCGGCAGGCGAATTGGACCCAGCGGCCAGCGCCCCCGCAGGCGTCGAAGAGCTTGTGGCCGTGGAACCGTGACGCGTCGGCGCGGCGCTTCCTTGCCAGGCGGGCTACAACGCTCCGCGGACCGTCCACCGGGGGGCCGTCAATCGGCGGGCCCTAAAGCCCCATGCCGCGGCCAGGCCAGCGGCGGCCAGCGCCAAGGCGGACGGCTCCGGCACGCCCTGGAACAGGGCGGTTGCGCGGCGGAAAGCCCCGCGGCCAATGACGTCGCCCATGACGCGTCCGGGAAGATCGTCCATCGAGGGATGGATGCCGCCCCATTGCCGCGACAGCCCGGCTTCGTCCGCGGCGTCGAAGTACGTCGCCCACTGGAGCGTGACGGGTTGCGTGGGGCCGTCCTCGAACTTCAAGAAGTCGATGTCGAAGGTCGCCTCTTCCAGCCCGCCAGGGAAATAGGCGCTGCCCGTGAAGCTCGCAATGACTTCGGCCGCCGATCGGCTAAAGGTGCTATGGCCCGATACGTACCCGGGGAAGGCCGGGGTCACGAACGTTTCCATCTGGTACGGCAGCCAGTGCTCGGCCAGGATCCAATCGGCGCCGCTGGTTTGCGTCGCGGCATCGTCGGGGGCATGGTTCCAGGCGTGGATGACGACTTTGCCGACCAGGTCTTGCTCGGAGAAGAACGGGAAGAAATCGCCGTTGTGATCCTGGTTGGCCGTCAGGAAGGCGTTGCGATGGCGGCCGCCCGCGGCGATCGACTCAGCCGTCACCAGTTCAATCAATCCTTGCTCCAGGGGCAGGCCGTCGGCGTGGTAGGAGGGCAAGTTGGGGTCGCTCGATTGACCCTGGCCGCCCATGTAGCGGACCATCGTAATCGGGCGGGCCGACTCGTACTTGCGCTTCATGCCCCAGGCGGCGATGGCCGCGTCGTGAACGGCGCCATTGAGCGCCAAGTACATCTTCACATCCCACTGCAGGTCATCGACGACGGGCCCGGCGCCGCCGATCCGCTTTTGCAGCAGCGGGTTGTCTGACACGCTGTTGGCGATGACGTTCCAATGCCCCGGCGGCGTCTCCGAATGGGGGCCGTCGGCCCAGAACTCGGCGAGCACGCGGCCGTAGTCGCCCAGTTTGACGAAATTGTCGGCGTACGCCTGGCCGGTGACGGGATTGACCGCATAGCCCTGGTTCAGGTCCGTCCCCAGCGGCCGATTTCCATTGACCGCCGGCGAGATGTTGATCACCGCCGCGCCCGGCCCTTGCGCCGGGTCGAGCGAGTTGCTGAGCCGAATGAGATCGACGGCCTGCTGGCGGTAGACGGCGTCGCCGGCGCCGCCAAGCTGCGGCGGCGCTCCTGGATCCAGATCGGACCAGCTATTCGGCCCTGCCGAGTGCATGGCGAACGGGGTCACCGGCCCCCACTGGGGACAGACGTATCCTTGCAGGTTCGACGGCAACACGATGCCGTTCTGCGCCGTCAGCGAGTTGATGTAAAGCTGCTGCCATCGATTGGGGTCCGCCAGGGGCGTGTGCGCCTGATCGGTCGCCGTGGGATGGCTGACGACCATCGGTACGTTCACCGAGGCGTAGGCGGTGGTGTCGGCGTAGTTGTTGGCTTCATTGGAACCGTCGTTCATCGACGCGCTGATGATCGTCTGCGCGATGCGATTGCCGAGCGCCGCCGGCGTGTTGCCGACGGTCGTCGTGACGTTCTTGTCGTAGCCGAGACTCGCCAGCAGATTGTCGAACGCGGTCTTGGACGCCGCCGCATTGACCGACAGCGAATAACGGTGGGAGAGAATGCGATAAGCGGCGTAGCTGATCGCTTCGTTCCGCGCGGCCGCATCGCCGGCGTGCTTTTCGTGTACGAAGACGCCCTTGGCCGTCGGATCGAACGCGGCCCACGCGTCGTACATCGCGGCCGAGAGGTGGTACAGGTTCCGCGCGTGAACCGGAGGGCGCGGCGTATCGACGCGAATCGCGCTGAGAATGGCCTCATCCCACTGCCGGGCCACGGAGTGCTGGCCCACGCACGGCGACTGGGCCCCGAGCACGACGGCGATTGTGAAGCAAAGCGAGACGCCAATCGACGGGCGAACGGCGGCAACAAGTCGTCGCCGCGGGCGGCAGCAGCAAATCATACGGTGAACAACCTGGGTGAAAAGTCTCGGCCCCTCCGAAGGCCGCACGGCTTGGCATCCTTGGAACAACGTCAGTCGTTAGGCGCCGCCGCGGGCGAATCGTCGCCGCCGGGACCTTCGTAGATGCGAATGCTGTCCAACTCGACCGGCGCCCCCCAGCAGCTTTCGAAGGCGATATGCCCGGACGTGAGCAGGGGCGACTCGGTGGCGTGGGACAGCGTCTGGCGGATTTCCGGCGCGGCCGCATCGACAAACACCAGTGTAGCCTCGGCGCCGTCGTCGGTGATACAAAAAAAGTAGGTCCGCGCGTCCGGATTAATGGGGAAATCGCCCGTCGCCAGCAGATTAATCGGCTCGGGCGACAGCATTTCGAACAGCTCCAGGCTCCGGTTCTGCCCGGAAGCGGCCGGCCAGAAATTCGCCCGGACTCCGCGGCGGAGTGCGGATTGCTCCCAACTGGGGCCGACGCCGTAGCGGGCCTCGGCCCGAGTGAGCACGGCAAACGAGCCGCCATAGCCGTGCAGGAAATTGTCGGCGAAACTCGCCCGCCCGACGATTGTCACCGGTCGGGACGCCGGATGGAACGTTCGGGCCGTCAATAAATAGGGACGGGGCTTCCAGGTGTCGATATGCCGCTGGGGGTTCTCGGCGCCGAGGCGGAGGCGGCCGCCGCCGACGCTGACCTCGCCGAGCGTTTGCCACAGCGCGCCGTCTAGCGCCGGTCGATCGAAATCGTCGGCGAGCACAAGCGTCGCGCGCCGGGGCGCCAACGACGCCAGCACGCCGTCGTCCGCCGGCTCGCCCGGACCATGTCGGGGCTTCGACCCGGCTAGGTCTGGCAAGGCGTCGCTAACGCCTTTCTTGTGGAGGCGATGCTGGCGGATGAGCACGTTTTCAATGACCGCGCGGGCCCCCAGCGCCTCGAAGGCGACGAAGTTGTGCACCCCCCGGAACAGTGACCGGCAGGTCACCGTTTTCGTTACGGAGGGGTTTTCCGCGAGCGTCGCGGTGAACGACACGTTCAATCCGTCATCGTGCATCTCCAGGCGATAGGTGACGTCGGGCTGAGGCCGCGCGAAGCCGCGCCATGAAATCGCTGACGGCTCGCGATCATGCTCATACTTCGCGCCGACTTCGAGCATGCCTTCGCTGGACGCGGCGTCGGCTTTCAAGGTGCACCGCAGGCAGCGTGCTAGCATGTCGTGCCAGGTCGCGCCGGGTTTGCTGCGGGTGCTCTCGGCGCGCGTGAGGATCGAAAAGGCGGGACTGGCCTCGGAGGCTAGCTCGCTCAGCCGGACGTCGCAGCGTATCGTCACGGGCCCCTGCGAGGGATCGAACTGGTCGGTCGTGAGCAAGTACGGTCGCGCGTCGCTGGCGGCGGCGTCCAGCAGCAGCGATCCGTCGGCGGCGCGGCCGCTTCCCAGCGCTGTCCATTGACCTTCGTCGCGCGACGACGCGTCGTACCGGACCTCTTTAATGAGTCGGCCGGCTGCCGTATGGCCGATTTCGGTAAGGCCGCCCGGCCCAGGCGGCGTCGAACGACCGCCCGCGTTCATCGAAAGGATGGCGTCGCCCGACCACTGGAGCGTGCGCCCGGTGGTCAAACCGATTCGATCGGCCAGCGGGCCCGCAAAGCCGACCGGAAAGGCCTCGACGCGTCCTTCGATGACGTTGACTTCGGAAACGCCGAAGTCGTCGACGACGACGCCGAACTCCGTGCCGCGATCGACGATCTTGCCGTGGGGAGTCTCGATGGTGAACCCCTGCCCGGCCTTGGTGACGCGGGCGACGATTTCGCCGCGCTGCAGCGTTCCGCCGTTGGTTGCGATGATGAACCGCGAAGGTCCTCGCAGCCGCAGCGTCGTCCCCGTTTGGTAGGTCAGTTCAACCGCCCCGGCATCGAGAGCCAGGGTTTGCCCCGGCCGCACCCGCGCGGTCAGCGCGAGGGAATCGTTGGCGTTTTGCCATCGGACGTCCGGCGACGCGAATGTGACCTGCGCGACCAGCGGCGGCGCCACCTGGCGGTTGGCTCCGGATGCGACCAGCGCCGGCGTCACGGGCGGCGGCAGCGCCTCCGGGCGGCTCAAGGCCCAGAGCGAAACCCCGACCGCCGCCAACACGGCCGCGGCTGCCGCCCAGGGCCAGCGCCTAGTCGCCGCGGCGGAAAGGACGCCGCCTTCGGCATGCGGCGCACCTGCGACGCCAAGCTCACTGGGCGCAGGGAAAGGCAGGATCGACGCCTCCGGCGTCGCCGAGTCGGCGAAACTGCCGGCCGCCGCTTCGAGCGAACTATGGAGCGCAAGATAGCGCAAATAGTACCGCCGGACGGCGACGTCCGCGGCAATCAGGTCGCCCAGCCGCCGCACGTCCTGCTGTTCGGCCAGGCCGTCGCACAGCCGGGCCAGCAGACCGCGGACCTCGTGCTGGAGCTCCGCAGCGAGCGGCGGCTCGTCGTATTGGCTTTCTGGGTGCATGTCCCGCTCCTTGTCACCGCCCCGCCGATTCCCTGGCCTCGGTGCGCTTGATGCACTCCAACAGCAGGCGCCTGATTCGCCCCAACGTGTGCGATACCGAGTTGGCCGAACGGCCCAGTTCAGTCGCCAGGACCTTGACCGACATCCCCGGCAGGTAGCGCCGTAGGATCAGCGACTTCTCGTCCGCGGAAAGCTTATCCAGGCAACTCCTCAAAGTCGGCAGCGGCGGCGTGCGGCCGTACTGGTCGTCGCTCGCCTCGTCGGCCAGTAGTTCCATGACATGCAGTTCAAACAGCTTCGCCGATCGGCCTTGCCGCGCTCGATACTTCATCGCCTGCAGTCGGGCGATCTTGCACGCCCAGGCGAAGAAGTTCGTGCCGCTCTGGAAGGAATCGAATTTCCGCCATAGCACCAGGCTGGTTTCCTGCAGAACATCCGCCGCGTCGTTGGCGCCCGGCAAGAGGGTCATCACGTAGTACTGCAGTCGCGGGTAATTGCCCGAATACAACTCGACGAACTCCGCCATCCGGTCGCTCGAGGCGGCAGCCTGCGGGTCGGCGGCCGGCATCATAGGACGTGGAGCAGGAGAATGCGGCATCGGAAGAGACCCGTGGTTGCCGTGCCAGCCCGCGCCGCGGCGGATTCCGAAGTACATATACCGGATCGGCCGGCGATCTGAGGCGAAACTTTACGACCGCCCGAGCGCCGCCGGCGTACGCACCTGGGCCGCTCGCGGCCGCTACGGCGCGAAACAGTCAGCGACAGGAATCATCACACCGCGTGAAATTCGCCAGTAACTCCTTGCCGCGGCTCGCGTTACGCCGCGAATTGTGCGGCGATCGCCAGGCGCCGGCGAATTTTCGGCTCACATCCGGCCGACATGAAGTATTTGCTCGACGAGGGCTGCCACTGCCATGGTACAGTGGCGGTTGCGGTCGACGCTAGTCGGCACGGCCTACGAGGTTGCCGGCGCCGCGGCCAGCGCGGGCGCCGCGTTGCGGGACAGAGGTCGCCTTTTCGCGATTAGCGCCGAAGCTTGTCAATTGTTCATGCTTTGTTCGTGATTCAGCTACTCTGGAGGTTAGAACTCATGAAGTGGACGGGCAACTTGAGCAGACCGGCCGTGGCAGCGGCGTTGCTGGCCTTGGCCGGCACGACTCATGCAGCGACATCGTTATCCAACTCGCTTACGGGCTTCTCCGGCGACACCAGCCAGCCGGCGACGCAAGCCGCCCTCGCGGGGGCGGGGCTGAACGTGTTTAGCACCTCAGGACTCAACGACAACGGCACGCCCGACCCCGGCGACGATTTCAACCCGGCCGTGTCGCTCGGCGCCACCGGCGCCGCGTTCGGCAGCCTCTCGGCGGGAGACGGCGGCCGCAACTACATGCGGACCGTGGCCAGCGACTATGCCAACGCCAGCTTCGTCGCGGAAGTGACCATGGAACTGACCAGCAACGACCAGGCGAGCTTCTTCGGTCTCGGCGCCGGCGATACCGCGCTGTTCGGCACGCCAGACTGGAGCACCCAGTTCTCGTCGGCTTCCTTCTGGCCCGAACCAGCGAACGACAAGATCGTGGCGTTTCGGACGCAAAACGATACTAATGCGTTCGTCGACAAGCCGGTCGCTGGCTTCGACCCGGGCGTGCACCGTCTGCGAATGACCTTCGACGCCGCCACGAAGTTCCTCGTCGGCTCGATCGACCTGAACTATGCCGGCGGGCCGTTCACGGCGGACGCCACCACGCTGCCGATCGTCACGACGAGCTTGTTTGCCGCCGATGGTTGGCCGAGCGAGCCGGCGCGGATCTTCTTCGGCGGCGACGACGGCGCGCTGTTCCGGGATTTGAGCATTCAGGTCATACCCGAGCCGGGGGCGGCGTCGCTGGCGGCGATCGGCTTGGTCGTGCTCGCCGCACGGCGGAGGATGTAGGCGGCGGAGGAACTGTAAACTGCGAATTAATCAGCGGCTTTGGCGACGCGGGCGATGCGCCGGCCTCAGCCGGCGCGGCCCGCTTGCCTAGCGGCAACGCGCGCTGACCAAGGGGACAGCCGCGCGGCGGTCGCCGGCGTGATGTGCTTGCCGGTCGCGAGGGTGGTCCCCTTTTTCAACACGTGGCTTGGCGTTTGCCCAGTGGCGTGGAAGACGTCTCGGCGGCAAGTCGCAATTGAATCGAATTGAGGAATAACGTGATGAAGCGGCTTAGTATAGCTACCGGCATGGGGGTGTTATTGGTCGCGGCCTGCCTGGCGCCTGGAGCCTCGATCCAGGCCGCCTCGTCCCTTTCCAATTCGCTCCAAGAGTTCAGCGGCAACTCCACGTTGCCCACCACGCAGGCGGCCGTGGCCGCCGCGGGGTTCGACTTTTTCAGCACCGACGGCCTGGCGCCCGATTTTACCAGCAATCCGACGGTGACCTTCGATTCGGCTGGCGCGCATTTCGGCCTGCAATACGCCCTGGATGGCGGCGGCGGCGACGGCGGCCGCAACTACATGCGAACCATCGAGAGCGACTACGCCACGACCAGCTTCGTCGCGGAGATCACCTTCGAGGCCGACCTGGGCGAGCCAGGCTCGCCGCTGATGCAGGTGTTCTTCGGCATGGGGTCCGGCGACACGGCCCTGTTCGGCGTGCCGGATTGGAGCACGCAGTTCTCGTCCACGTTCGTCGCGCCGGAGCCGGGGTTTTTTAAGACCTGGAGCTCAGCGAACGACATCAATCGTTGGAACGACAACGATCCGGTGGCGGCCCTCTCCGGGCCCGGCACGCATCGGCTGCGGATGAACTACAACGCGACGACTCGCTCGATCGTGTACTCGATTGACATGAACTACGCCGGCGGGGCGTTTGCGGCCGACTACACCGCTCCGACGCTGGACCTCAACACCGTGAACTGCCCGCAAGGGTGCGGCGGCGGGACCGATGGCACGTTGTACGACGAATCCGACGGCTGGCCGACCGAGCCGTCGCGGATCTACTGGGGCGGCGACGACCAGGCGATCTTCCGCGACTTCTCCGTGGTCGTCGGCACGCCCGCCAGCGCCAATTTCAACGGCGATTCGCTGGTTGACGGCGCCGACCTGCTCATCTGGCAGCGCGGCTTCGGCATCAACGCCGGAGCGACGCCGGCGCAGGGCGATGCCGACGGCAACGGCGCCGTCAATGCCGCCGATCTAACCATCTGGAAAGACCAATTCGGCACGGCGCCGGCATCGGCCGCGGCGGTGGTCGCCGTATCGGCCGTCCCCGAGCCGACGACCGCGGCGCTGCTGGCGCTAGCGATCGGCGCCCACTGGATTCGGCGGCGAGCTGCCACGACCTGAGCAAAACGCCGACCTGCGGGCCCGCAGAGCACGCGGATCGCCGTGCGCGCCGGCGGTTGCGCGGCGGCGATGTTTGTTCGCCGCCACGTAGGTCGTGCGACGCCAGTTACATCACGCGCCTAGGACGGTAGCCGCGCCGACTGGAACTCCGGGGTATATCACCTAAAGCCACGAACGTGCGATACGTTGTAGAACAGGCGCTGCGGAGACAACGAGGCGATCGCCGCGGGCAACGCGCGTGCAGGGGCGGCGCCTTGGTCATCGCCTGGGCCGTGGGTCAAGGGTTTTTGTCTTCGGCTACTGCGGCGACGTTTACGGACGTTGCCGCCGCGGTCGGCATTAGTCACGTCCAGTCGCACGCGCCGGGCGGGCATACGATGACGGGCGGCGCCGCCGCGGGAGACTTCGACGGCGATGGACTGGTGGACCTGTTCTTCACGCGGGTCGACGGCCCCGACGTGCTGTACCGCAACACGGGCTCGGGGTTCATCGATGTGTCGGCGGCCGCGGGGTTTACGCAGTCGCTGCAGTCCAACGGCGTCGCCGCCGGCGACATCGACAACGACGGCGACCTGGACTTGTACGTAACCGCCAGCGAGGCTTCGCGGTATTACCTGTTCATCAACGACGGTGCGGGCCGTTTCACCGAAGAGGCACTAAACCGGGGGGCTGCGGTGCAGCAAGTCGGCGACCTGACGCGCAAAGGACAAGGCGTCGCGCTGGGCGATTACGATCGCGACGGCTACTTGGATATTCTCACGTCCGACCATAGCCGGCCGGCCGCCGCCAGCGGTTCGCGGCTGCTGCGCAACCTGGGGGCCGCCGGTCCGGGCCGTTTTGAAGACGTCACGCACGCCGCGGGACTCGACGTGTATCGCCAGCCGCTGTTCGGGTCGCTCGTTTCGTATCGTTTTCAGCCGCAGTTCAGCGACATAGATCGCGACGGGCACACCGACGTCGTCTTTTCGTCCGATGCCCGCACGAGCCAATTGTTCTGGAACAACGGCGACGGAACGTTCACCGACGGCACGACGGCGGCCGGCGTCGGCACGGACAAGTCGGGCATGGGCTCGGCGCTGGGCGACTACGATCGAGACGGCGATCTCGATTGGTTCATCACGGCCATTTTCGATACGCCCATCCTGTCTACGCAGCCGGGAAACCGGCTCTACCGCAATGACGGCAACCGCAGATTCAGCGACGTCACGACGGCCGCGGGCGTTCGCGAATCGGGCTGGGGCTGGGGAACCGAGTTCTTCGACTACGACAACGACGGCTGGCTCGACTTGATGGCGACGGACGGCTTCGTGTCGCTGGGCTTTTCGACCGATCCGACGAAGCTGTGGCGGAACCGGGGCGACGGCACGTTCGCCGACGTCTCCATCGCCGAAGGCGTCACCGACACGGGCGACGGCCGCGGCCTGCTGACGCTCGATTACGACGCCGACGGCGACCTGGACGTCGTCGTCGTCAACCACGCCGCGACGCCGATTCTGTACCGCAACGACGGCAACGGCGGCCATTGGCTGCGGGTGAAGACCGAGGGAACGGTCTCCAACCGCGACGGCATCGGGGCGGTGGTCACGGTAATCGCCGACCAGTCCGCGCCGCAGGCCGCACAGGTGCGGGAAATCATCGCGGGCGGCGGTTACTTGGCCCAAAGCGAGATGACCGCCCATTTTGGCCTCGGCGCCCATTCCGATCCGATCGACTTGGTGACGATTCGCTGGCCCAGCGGCATGGAGCAGCGACTGGCCGGCGTTCCGGTGAATTCGATGCTGACGGTGCGCGAGCCGCTCCCGGGCGACTTCAATGCCGACGGCTCCGTGGACGCCGCCGACCTTGGCCTCTGGACCGCGCAATTTGGCGCCGCTTCGCAGCCGGCGGCCTCGGACTGCGACCTGGACGGCGACGTGGACGGCGCCGACTTCCTCGCGTGGCAGCGGCGCGTCCAATCGGCCGGGCTATCGAACGCGTGGCACGTGCCCGAACCGGCAGCGCCGATGGTGTTGGCCGTGGCGGTCCTTTGCGGGGGTCGTCATGTTCGCCGTGAGGCCCGCGGCGATCGTCGCCGACGGGCTGGGCGCGGCAGCATGCGCGCCATCGCGGTAGCGGCCGCAGGCTTGGCGAGTTTAATGGCGTCGGCAGCCCGCGCGGTGGACGTGTGGGTGACCGCCGGCGACAAGTCGCGGCTCCTGGCGCAGCAGCCCGACGTCGTCTTCGCCCCGGGCGTCGGCTCCGGCGGCGTGCAAATCACGGTAGCGCCGTCGATCACCTATCAGACGATCGAGGGCTTCGGCGCCGCGATGACCGATTCGGCGGCCTGGCTGCTGGAGCACCGGCTGTCGACGGCCCAGCGCGACAAGCTGATGCGGCAGTTCTTCTCGCCGGAGAGCGGCATCGGGCTCAACTACCTGCGGGTTCCGATGGGCGCGTCCGACTTTACGGCGAGCGGCTACTACACTTACAACGATAACCCGGCCGGCGGCAGCGACGCGGCGCAGGCGCAATTCTCCGTCGCACACGACGACGCGTACATCGTGCCGCGGCTACAGCAGGCCCGGCAGTTCAATCCCGCGTTGAAGCTGATGGCCAGCCCCTGGACGGCGCCTGCGTGGATGAAAACGAACAATTCGCTGACCGGCGGTTCGCTGGCGACGCAGTGGGAAGCCTCCTACGCCCGCTACCTGGCGAAGTTTATCAAGGCGTACGAGGATCGCGGACTGCCGATCGACGCCGTCACCGTGCAGAACGAACCGCTTCATACGTCGAACTATCCCACGATGGCGATGTCGGCGGCGCAGCAGGCGAGGCTCATCGGCGATCACGTCGGGCCCCACTTCGCGGCCGAAGGCGTCGCTGCGAAAATCATCGGCTACGACCACAACTGGGATAATCCCGGCTACCCGCTCGACGTGCTGGGCGACGCCGAGGCGCGGGCTTACCTGGACGGCGTCGCGTTTCACGCCTATGCCGGCGAACCGTCGGCGCAGTCCGCCGTCCACGACGCCTATCCGGATAAAGGCATTTACTTCACCGAGATCACCGGGGGGGCCTGGGCCACGAACTTCGGCGACAACCTGGTGTGGTACGGCCGCAATATCCTCATCGGCAACATGCGCAACTGGGGCAAAACCGCCATCATGTGGAACCTGGCGCTCGACCAGAACAGCGGTCCCCATCTGAACGGCTGCGGCGACTGCCGCGGCGTGGTCACGATCAACAGCACGAGCGGCGCCGTAACCTTCAACGAGGAGTTCTACGCCCTGGCCCACGCGACCAAGGCCATTCAACCGGATGCGGTCCGCATCGGTTCGACCAGCACCTCGGCCATCAACACGGTGGCGCTGGAAAACCCCGATGGGTCGCGGGTCCTGCTGGCGCTTAATCCCAACGCGACGACGGCGTCGCTCCGCCTTTATGACAACGGCCGGCACTTCAGTTATGAAATGCCCGGTAAGTCGCTGGTCACTTTCTTGTGGAACGACGGCGGCGCCGACTTCGACAACGGCGGCTTCGACCTGGGCGGCTACCATCAAGGCGGAGGCTCGCTGGACGCCTGGGCCGCCTACGGCAATGCGATTGGCAACGTCTCGGCCGCCAGCCAAGCCGTGCTCGACGGCGACAGGTCGCTTAAGCTCTTTGGGCAATTCAGCGGCCAGGCCAATGCGTCCGGCGTCTGGCAAGGCGTCACTGTAACGCCGGGCGACGTGGTCCGCGCCGATGCCAGCGTGCTCGTTCGTTCGGCCGACAGCATTGCCGGCACGAGCAACGCAGCGCACATGCGAATCGAATTCTACAGCCAGTACGGCGCGGCGCGGGGTTCGGCTGGTTTTCTGGGCGAGTCGTCGACGTTGCTGGCCGACGGCGCTACAGCCGCGGACGCATGGCTGCCGCGTGGACTGGCGGCCCTAGCCCCTGACGGCGCCGCTGAAGCGCGGCTGGTCCTGGAATTTACGCAGCCGGCTAGCGAGAGCGGCGCGGTTCATATCGACGGCGTGTCATTCACGGCCGCGTTTGCTGGCGACTTCAATCGCGACGGCACTGTCGATGCGGCGGACCTCGATGCGTGGCGTTCAGAGTTTGCCTCGCCGGGGCTGGCCGCCGCCGATGGCGACGCGGACGGCGACGCCGACGGCGCCGACTTTCTTATTTGGCAGCGCCAGGCAGCGGCGTCGTCGCAAGCGGCGCACGTGAGCGAGCCGGTTCCGGAGTGCAGCGCCCCGTCGCTAGCTTGCCTGTCGGGAGTTGCGCTGGTCGCAACGCAGCGCTGCGGCCGTCCGCCGGCGCGGATCTGCTGTAAACGGAAACTGTTCTGCGGTCGCTGAGGGATCTGGCATGAGTGAAGATATGACGTTGGTCAGGGGCGCCTGCGGCAGCGCGTGGCGGAAGGCCGGCGGCTCGGCCGGCAGAGGCGCTCTGCCGTTGCTTCTCGTCGCGGCTCTTGCCGCGGCGCTGCTGGGGTGTAGCGGCGGTGCGACGGCGGGAGACGAGGAGCGGGCCCGCGCGATGATGCGCATGGTGGGCATCGAGTACGGCCGGTTTCTCGCCAGCCACAATGGCCAGCCGCCTAAAGACGAAGCCGAACTGCGGCAGTTCATCGACGCACAGATCAGCCAGACGCCCAACTATGGCGTAAAGAACGCCGAGGAACTGCTCACGTCGCCGCGGGACGGACAGCCGCTGAAAATCATCGTCGGAAAGAAAGTCGCCCCGCCCGATCCGTCCGGTTCGCCGTGGGCGGCCTACGAACAGACTGGGGTTGGGGGCAGCCGGCTCGCGGTCAACGCGCGGGGGCAAGTCCAGGAACTGAGCAGCGAGCAGATCGAAAGCGTCGTCGCCAAATAGTCGAAGGGCCGGCCCGCCTCGCTCGCCGACGGCGCTGGCTCATGCCCGTAGAATTATGTAGCAGGCGCCAACAGCGGATTATTCGTGCGTCGGCCCCCCAGCCGTCGCGTCCATTTATTAACAGCCTCGACAGGCAGGCGGTCATCATGTCCAGATCAGGTCAATCGAATCGGGCTCGTGCCTTCACACTTGTGGAATTGTTGGTGGTCATTGCCATCATCGGCGTGCTGGTAGCGCTGCTGTTGCCCGCCGTGCAGGCGGCGCGGGAGGCTGCCCGCCGCGCCGAGTGTCAGAACAAGCTGAAACAGATCGGCCTGGCGGTCCAAAACCATATCGACGCGATGAAGGTGTTCCCCACGGGCGGCGACGGCTACTTCGCCGACATCAAGAACTTCGTGACGCCGCCGGGCATCGGCGCCGCACCGGCGCCGGCCGGGGCGCGACCCAACGGGCCCGACAAGCAGGGCATCTGCTGGGCGTTTCAGATTCTGCCCTACATGGAACAGAGTCCCATCCGCCAGATCAGCAATCGCGGGCAACTGGCGACAAACGTCGTCCCTGGTTACTACTGTCCCTCGCGGCGTTCGCCGACTTCCGCCGAATCGCCGATCGGCGGCATCGCCAACGCGTTCTTCCTCATTGATTACGCCGGGGCCACGCCGGTAAGGAACGGCATGTGCGCCACGCACGTCGCCACGCCGAAGGTCTATCAACTGGTAAGCTGGGGGCAGATGACCATGAACATCTACCTCTCCGGCGGCACCGGCGGAACGTTCTTCTGCAACGGCACCCAGTCGGGTAATCCCATGACCCCGCCGGACAATACCTCCTACGAGGGGTTGATCGTTCGCACGCCGTGGCGCTACAAGCCGCAGCCCGACGGCGTGTTCGCCAAGAACGTCAATCACGCCGCCAAGCCCGCCGAGTGCACCGACGGCTTGAGCAATACGATGCTCATCGGCGAAAAGCTCGTCCGCGCCGATATGTACGGCGGCGGAACCTACTCGGACGACTACGGCTGGAGCGACGGCTGGGACCCGGACGTCATGCGTTCCACCGGCTTTCAGCCGATGAGCGACAGCGATCCGCTGTGCTTCGCCACGAACGTTCGGTACTGCGGCCCCTACTCTGGCGGCGACGGCGACGTGTGGCAGTTCGGCTCGGCCCATCCCAGCGGGATCAACGCCGTGTTCGGCGACGGATCGGTGCATCACATCAAGTTCGACGTCGACGTGGTGCTGTTCAACGCCATCGGCGGCCGTGCGGACGAAATCCCCACGGACCTGACGCAGCTCTAGTCGGCGGCCGCTCGCCGAGGCGGCGTGTCGGCTACGCGGCGCGGCGGGCGTCCGACGGGCTCTTTTCGACCGCTGGTTGGGGTGAACCACCCTGGCCCTGTGGGTTTCCCCGTCAGCTATCAGGCGCTTGCTCGAGGTTCGTTGACCAACCTCTGGGCAATTGCCGCAATGCCATTGACGGAACCTCAAAAAGGTTCATTCTGAAAGTGCGCACCTGCTGGCCCTGCGCACTTCTTATCACTCGTCGGTCGCCACATGACTCACACTTGCCGGCGCATTTGCGCCTTACTGCTGACGCTCTGCCCGCAGGCCGCGCTGGCTGCGCCGAACGTCGTGCTGATCATGTCGGATGACGCCGGTTACGCCGACTTCGGCTTCATGGATCGGTTCACCGGCCAGCAGACCGTTTTCAAGACCCCCAACCTCGACCGGCTGGCCTCGGAGAGCGTCGCCTTTTCCAACGCCTACGTGCCCAGCTCGATTTGTTCGGCCACGCGGGCGGGCATCCTCACGGGCCGCTATCCGGAGAAGTTCGCCTTCGGCTACAACGCCCTGCCCGAGGATTATCCCTATGAAGGGTGGACCGTCGATCAGGTGACGCTCATGGAACGCCTGAAGGAATTGGGCTATCAGACAGGAGTCGTCGGCAAATGGCATCTTGGCGAGCAGCCGCAGTGGCGCCCCGAAAGCCAAGGCGTCGATTACTTCTATGGCTTCTGGGAAGGCGGAACGAACTATTACGAGGGCCCTCCACAAGTGCCGATTCGGCGCGGCGCAACCCCGATCGACTGGTCCGCCGAGCCCTCGTTCAACAACACGCCGCCCGATCCGAGCCGCGGCCGCTACCTGACCGACGCACTGGGCGACGAAGCGTCGAAGTATATCGCCGAGAGGGCCGCCGGCGGGCAGCCGTTCTTTTTGTATCTGCCGTTCAACGGCCCGCACAGTCCCTACGACTCCAAGGCGCAGGACGATGCGCAGTTCGTCGGCAGCGGGCTCGCCGGTCAGCGACTGACCGTGGCCTCGATGACGTTGGCCGTGGACCGGGCGATTGGCCACGTGCTGTCGCGAATCGACGATCCTAACGGCGACGGCGATCAATCGGATTCGATCGCCGACAATACAATCGTCGTCTTTCACAACGACAACGGCGGTGCGAACGTCAACTACAACAACGGCCCGCTGGCCGGCTACAAGGGATCGGGCTTTGAAGGAGGCATGCGCACGCCGCTACTGATTCGCGCTCCCGGTTTGCAGCCGGGCGTGTTTGATGCGCCGGTTACGACGCTGAACCTGTTTCCCACGCTCGTCACGGCGGCGGGCGGCGCGATGACGACGCCCGCCGACGGCGTCGACCTGATGCCCTATCTCCGCGGCGAAGTCGCCGGCGAGCCGAACCCTTCGATCGCGTACCGCAATCGAGCCAACTTCGCTGGCATCCGCAAGGGACAGTGGAAGCTGACGCGGCCCGATGCATTGGCCACGTGGAAGCTGTACCGGCTTAATCCCGACGGCAGCGGCGAAGACGTGGACCTGCTCGCTCAGCATCCGGAGGTCGCCAGCGAGCTCATCAAGGAGTACGTCGCTTTCGACGTCACGCTCGACAAGGCTCGCAATAGCGGGCCCTGGAAGGTCCACACGAACGACCTGTTCATTCGGCGCAACGATGCCGGCCCGGTGACCTCGTGGCAGCACTCGACCGGCTGGTGGAACGGCGATGCGCCGACGTTGCTGGCGTCGATCAGCCGCGAGGACCCGTCGCCGAATTTCAAGTTGGCGTTTCGCCCCGATGCCAACGCCGACTACCGCTCGATCAACGACGTCAATCGCGCCAGCGGCATCGCCCGTAACCTGTTACAGCAAGGCCTTGAGGACCTTCCGGGGCTGGGCGAAGTCATGCTCAACGAAATCCGCCTGGAAGGCGTGTTCGCCGGCTCGGCCAACCGCAAGGCGACCATCGAGGGCAAGCCGCTGCTGCTGGTCCGCGACCTGGCAGGCAAGTCGCCCGCCATTCGCTTGGACGCCGTTCAGGCCGCCGGGCCGTTCACCTATACGTACAACGTCGATCTGGACTTGTACCTTTACCACGACCTTGTGCTCGAAGGGGACGGCAACGCGAACTTCCGCATCGGCGGCGCCATGAGCAGCTTCGACCAGCCCAGCGGCGTGACAAAGCGCGGAACGAGCAACGTCACGCTCACCGGTCATAACACGTTCACCGGCGAGCTGGCGATCGAACAAGGCGAAGTGACGCTGGATGGGGCGCAGGCTGGGCGGCCGCCGGCGCATTTATCTGGCAGAGCGGCCGGCTGGTCTTCCGAGAGGGGTTTTCGGTGGGCCCCGGCGGCCCGCTGGGCAGCGCGGTGACGTTGTCGGCCGGCCAGTCGCTGGAGGCGTCGGCCGTGACGACGGTAGGCCCCGGCGGGACGCTGGAACTGGCCGGCGGGGAGCTTGCCAGCGGGGGCCTGAAGCTCGCCGGCGGAGTGCTCAAGACGTCGAGCCTAACGGGGATGGGGCCGTTGGAGTTTGAATCGGGCGCGCTGGTGTGGATCGGGGACCTGGAGATTAGTCCGTCGGGGCCGCTAGGCGGGGCGGTGACGCTGGCCGCCGACCAACGTGTGCAGGCCAGCGGTTCGCTGCGGGTGGTCGGCGGGTCCTTGACGGTGGCCGGCGGCGCGGCGGAGGCGTCGGCCGTGGAAGTGAGCGCCGGCGGGGCGGTGGTGCTGGACGGCGGCTCGCTGACGACCGGGGGATTGGCGTTGGCGGAAGGGAGTTTTGACTGGCGGCAGGGCCGGCTGGCCTTCACGGGAGACCTGGTCATATCGCCCGGCGGACCGCTGGGAGCGACGATCGAGGTGACCGGCGGCCAGACGCTGGCGACGTCCGAGACGCTGCGACTGGGCGACGCCGAGAACGCCGGCCACGTGGCGATCCGTCCCGGCGGACAGGTCGAGGCCCGCCGGGTCGCCGCCGATCATCCCCAAAGCACGTTGCTCATCGACGGCGGGACGCTCCTAGCGGATGAGCTGCAGAACTTCACTGGCGCCACGCTGCAGTGGCAGACCGGAACATTGTCGCTGCGCGGCGACGCCCAAATCGCGGCCGGACAAGCCCTGGGCGACCTCGTCAGCCTGTCCGCCGCACAGCGGCTGGAAGTCGCCGGTCGGCTGGCAATCGGCGGCGCGACCCCCGGCTCGCTGGTCATTGGCGCCGGCGCCGTCGCGACGGCAGGCACGCTTGCCCTGGACGATGGCGGGGCGCTTACGCTCGACGGCGGTCGGATTCAGGCGGCGACGATCGAAATGCCATCGGGCGCCTTCCAATGGAATGCAGGCGTGGTCGAGCTTACGGGAGATCTCGCCATAGTAGACGGCGCCGGATTAGGGCCTGCGTTGGCGCTGGCCGGCAACCAGCAGTTACAAGTGGCCCGGACGCTCCAAATCGGCGGCGCAGCTCCAGGATCGCTGTCGATTGGCGCCGGCGCCGTCGTCGCGGCCGACCAGGTGGTGATCAACGCCGGCAACTTGACGCTCGATGGCGGCATGCTGACCGCTTCGTCCATGCAGAACCAGGCCGGCGGCACGTTCTCCTGGCAGAGCGGCGTCTTGTCGTTGACAGGAGATGTGTCGATCGGCTCGGGGGAGGGGTTGGCGGGCTCGCTTGCGATGGTCGGCGATCAGCGTCTGGAGGCGGCAGGTCGGCTGCGGATAGGGCCGGACGGCGGCCTATCGATCGGGGCGGGATCGAGCGTCTCGGCCGCGACGGCGTCGATCGAAGCGGGCGGCGTGTTGACGCTGGCCGGCGGCGAGCTGAGCGTCGCGTCGCTGGAGCCGGCGGCCGCCGGCGCATTTATCTGGCAGAGCGGCCGGCTGGTCTTCCGAGAGGGGTTTTCGGTGGGCCCCGGCGGCCCGCTGGGCAGCGCGGTGACGTT
>QEVI01000253.1 GCA_003576855.1 Planctomycetota bacterium | reverse complement strand
GAACCTGGCCTACCAGGGATATGCGGGCGGATTGCCGCTGGGGGCTGTGCGGGAGGTGGGCGCCGTGGCGGTCGACGGCGTGACGCCGGACTGCACCTTCCTGCTCGACATGGACCCGGCGCGGGCCATCGGCCGCCTGGAGCGCTCGTTAGACCGCATGGAGAGCCGAAGCGCCGACTATCGTCGCCGTCTCCGGGAGGGGTTTTTGGCCGAGGCGGCGGCCATGGGGCCGTCGGTTCACGTCATCGACGCTGATCAAGACGTGGCGGCCGTTCACGCGGAAATAACCGTGATTGCCAGCGTTGCGCTTTCCCGCACGTAGCCGATCAAAAAGTCTACCCGACGGGCAGACTTACGTTGACCGCTTGGAATTAAAGCGCTAAAATTCTCTGGCATTTAGTCTTACGATCAACACGAACGTTACTTCTGGTCTTGTTCGGCCTGCCGCTGGCGTGGCCCAAGTCCGATCGCTGATATGACTACCGTGGCCGCCCCGCGCAAACGCTGGTCGCACGCAGGACGACGGGAAGGTCGCACGGATTGCTCGCCAAGGCGTTTGATGGGTCTGCGTTTCCCGTGGTGCGCCTTGGTCCAACGCCCTCAGGGAATGGGGCTACGAGAATGTATGCTCGTAAGACCGGTACAGCTTGGGAGATTTTCGCCCCCGCCAAGCTGAATCTCTATTTGGACGTGCTGGGACGCCGCGCCGATGGGTTCCACGAGTTGGAAACCGTCATGGCGCCGGTGCAGCTTCACGATCGGCTCCAGTGGGCCCCCAGCGATCGCGGCGCCGAGACGCCGTTTTCGCTGCGGTTCCACCCAAGCTCTTCCTCGCATGCCGGGGAATTGCCCCTCGGCCGCAGCAACCTGGTGTGGCAGGCTGCGGACGCCTTAGCCCAGGACGCCGGCCTGGCGCCGCATGGGGTGATTACCCTAACCAAGCGAATACCCACCCAGGCCGGCCTGGGCGGCGGCAGCAGCGACGCGGCTGCCACGCTCGTGCTGCTCAACGCGGCCTGGGGCCTGGATTACTCGCGAAGCCGGCTCGCCCGCCTGGCGGCCCAGCTTGGCAGCGACGTGCCGTTCTTCTTAGCCGGCTCGACGGCAATTTGCCGCGGGCGAGGCGAGATCATTGAGCCGCTCGACGACATGCCGCGGTACGACGTAGTCGTCGTAGCGCCGCCAGCGGGCGTGCCGACGGCGGCGGCGTTCGCCGCGCTCGGCGCCCCGCCTGTGGAACATCGCCGCGAGCCCTCCCGTAGCGAGCAGCTTACGCAACTGGTCGCCGACCTGAAGCGGGGCGCCGTCGCCGCCGCCGGCAGGCGGATGAAGAACGGCTTGCAACATATTGCCGAGACGCTTTGTCCGGCCGTGCGGCGGATCGGTACAGCCTTTGCTAGCATCGCTTGCTGCGCGCATCTGCTCACCGGCAGCGGGTCTGCCTATTTCGGGGTGATGCATTCGGCTCGTCAGGCTCGCCGGGCTGCCGCTCTGCTTCGGTCGCTCGATCTGGGGTCCGTATTCGCCACCGCCACTTGCCGCTAACGAATCCCTCGCAGGAGAAATGCCGTGGAAATCACCGAGGTGCGCATCAAGCTCATGGACGAACCAGGAGAACGGCTCAAGGCGTTTTGCTCGATCACGTTCGACAACTGTTTCGTGGTGCGCGACTTGAAGATCATCGAAGGAACTAGCGGGCCATTCGTGGCGATGCCCAGTCGCAAGCTCACGGCTCATTGCCCCCGCTGCGGCATGAAGAACCACCTACGCGCCCAGTTCTGCAACCAGTGCGGTAACGGATTGGCGCCTGAGCGCTTGCCGTTAGACGCCGATGGCCGGGCCAAGCTCTATGCCGACATCGCCCACCCGATCAACTCCTCCTGCCGCGAGATGATCCAGGAAGTCGTCGTGCGCGAATACGAGGAGGAGCTCGAACGGGCGAAGCTGCCCAACTACGTGTCGCGGTATGATGATTTCGACCTGGATTATGGCGACTACCGGCGGTCGCAACACGGGCCGGCAAGCGAGTCCCGCATCGATCCCCCCCACCAAAGGCAGCATTCGCACTTCGGCAACAATCGTCCGAACACGGCCGAGCCGGTGAGGGATGGCCGCGGCGCGCCGTCGCCCAAGCCCAGCGTGCGGCATACGCCGTCGGCGCCCGGGGACTTCGGCGCCGGCATCTTTCCGCAGCAGCAGTAGTGCTAGCTTCTAAGGCGGCTAGCGCCGCGCGTCGTCGTGTCTTCAGGCGCCGGCGTGTTCACGGTCGCGGCACATCGCTGCGCGACGAATCCAGCGCGGCGCCGGCAGCCGATTGGTCCCTCGTACGTGGACATTATTGATTTGCGCAGACGAGTAATCGTTTGCTGCCCAAAGCGCGGCGGCGCGGCCAAATCTCGTTACCTGCTTCTGCAGCTAGCTAGCGCAGTTTACCGATACATTATTCTGCCGCCAGCCATCCCAGATTAACATCGCGCCAGCAGACCACGGCTCCGGCGCACGATGGAGATCGCTGGGGAGTGCCGGAGAAGGGCGGCCGGTCAGCGAATTGGGGGGAGTCTGGCATCATTCCGTCGCGCGATGTTGCGGGGCGTCGCACGGCATGGTAAAACTATACATAGGTACATTATTCCCCGCATACCATGGCACGGAGGTCTCGATGCTCGTATTGTCGAGGAAACAATCGCAGCGAATTCGGCTGGGCGATTCCATCGTAATTACGGTGGTGCGGGTCGCGGGCGACAAAGTTCGCCTGGGAATCGACGCACCGCGAGACATGCTCGTCTTACGCGATGAATTGGAGCCGCACGCCGGGGACGCCGGGGAGGCCGAGGAGTTCGAAATCGGTCCCCCGATCTTATCGCGAACGGCGTGACGCGCGTCTGGATTCAACTCAAACAGCAAAGGCCGTCCGAGTCCCGCGGGACTCGGACGGCCTTGTTTCATAGAGTCGCGACAGCGACAGACTGCTTTGAGGACTTCGCTCAATCGCGCGGGCGGACGGCGCCCGTCAGGCCGCTGTAATCCGAGCGGTCGTCCTCGTGCCACAGCGGATACCCCATGCGAATCCGCTCGGCGAGGACTTCGAGTTTCTCGCGAGAACCGGCCGGGGCCTGCGTGGCCTTGAAGTGCTCGTCGTGCCGGGGAGCGAAATCCTCGTCGTGCCCATACTTGAGGATCGCCTCGAACACGTTCTTCAACTTGGGATCGGGCATAATCGGTTTACCTTCCTCGTTAACACTCGCCATGCAAGACATGCGTAAAAGCGAATCGCGTGGACGAAGCGCCAGCGCTCGCGAGACATTACGTCTGTGAACATCCTTCCAGCCGGCCCGGTATAGGTGGGAATTCTTGGTGGGTCTGCTACGAACTAGGGCGATCCAGTCGCCCGCCACCGGTCGGCCAGCTTTTCCGAACAATTGATTAAGGGATTATTACTAGCGTGTTAATGAAGTCAAGTTTTTTCCCCTTGACTTTTCGCCAATCTACGCGAACGAGCGCTCGCCGTGCGCGAAAGTATTCGTTTTGGGTAGACATATCCACCTCGCGGACCGGCGCAGCGCAATTACTACGTCCGCACTGGCCTGCTATCATCGTGACAACTGCCAGCCGAACTGCCGCGCGCCGCCATGCCTTGGTCACAGCACTACCTTGAAATAGCCCCCCGCCGGCGGGGATTTCACCTGATCACCGAGGAGGTCGTGGCCAGCCTGCCCGAGCTTCGCGAGGTCCGCATCGGGCTGTTGCACCTGTTCATCCAGCACACCTCGGCATCGCTGTCGATCAACGAAAACGCCGATCCGGACGTGCCCGCCGATCTCGAACGCAGCCTCTCGGCGATCGCGCCGGAGGATTTTCCGTATCGGCACACCCTGGAGGGGCCCGACGACATGCCGGCGCATGTCAAGGCCTCGCTCCTGGGCTGTAGCCTGACGATCCCCATCCGCGACGGACGCCTCTGCCTGGGGACGTGGCAAGGAATCTACCTGTGCGAACATCGCCAGCAGGGCGGTCGCCGGCGGATTGTGGCCACGCTCTGGGGCGAGTGAGATGGCCGCCTCTAGGACGGCGCTTGCGAAGTCGAGGGCGGCCCGTCCGGGGCGTCGCATTGCGGCTTGCCGCTAAAACCTAACCACCTGGAGAGCGCGGCGGCGCCGGGGCCGAGGATCTTGCCGCTGAGCAACCCCTCGGTAATCGACGGATTGTCGGTGGAAAAGTTTTTCCAGACGCCCTCGATGTAAGGGCCGCTCACGGCGGCGAGCGTGGCGTAATACCCCCGCGCCCGCAGCTCGGCCAGGGCCTCGCGGTAGTAGTCGATCAGGTGGCGGTCGAACAGGCTCCCGGCGACGCGAAGGGTGGTCAGGGCGCCCTGGCCCAGGCATGCCGCCCGTTGCAGGGCATAAAGCGTCATCGCGGTGGACGACTCCAAAAGACTCACGCGCTGGCTGGCGGCCGCCTGGCGCATGTCTTCCCAAAGGCGCGAGATCTCGCCCTGGGGCAGCGCGTCGGTTAAGTCGATGCGGCGGGCGACATCCACGGTTTGTTGAACCGTTTCTCGCAATCCGTCGAGCGACAGCGGCGGCGTATCGAAGGTTTTCGATGCGGCCAGCGCCGTGGCGCCGATGGCATCGAGAAGCTCTTCGGTGCTGTTGATGGTCGACCGCTCGTCAATGACCCCGGCGCGGCGGAGCTCGTCGGCGAGCTCGCGGAGGTAGGTCTTGGAGCCGTAGGCGACGTCGCTCAACACGGCCAGCACCAGCAGCGGCGAAAGATGCAGCGTCGCCAGGCCGGCCATTTCCACGAAGTTGCCCACGGTCTTGCGGGCGACGAAGTGCTCGACGCGGGGCTCGGCGTCGGGGGCGGCCGCGGCGGCGACTCCGCCGACGTCCTGGACCAGGAAGTCGAGCGTTTGTTGCACGAAGGCGTGGTACGTCCGGCAATCGCGAATCGCGTGCGGAACAAGCAGGCTGGTCGACTCGCGGATGACGCCGCCCGCCAGTCCTACGGTCGAACGAAGGGCCCGTTCGGGCAGCGAGAGCGCGTAGAGCAAATGCCGTCGCACGTCGGCCGCCGGCGGTTCGATGTTCGGCCCGGACGCACTGGCGTCGGCGGGCGGCGGGGGCGATGTGTTCGGCGGCGGCTGCTGAGCGCTCTGGGCGCTGGGACCTTCGGCGGCGTCGTGGCGTGGGTCGTGCATTTGGTTCAGTGGAGGCGGCCGTGGAGATAGACGTCCGCCCCGAGTTGTTCGAGCTTCGCGTCCCGCAGCAGGACGGCGTCGCTAATGCAGGGCGTGCCGGCGCCTCCGATGGGTGACGGCGCGGTCGCGCCGCCGACGAGTTTGGGCGCGAGGAACACGTGAAGTTCATCGAGGGCGCCGGCGTCGAACAGGGCGCCGAGGACCGTGCTGCCCCCCTCCACCAGCACGTTGGTCATCTGCCGACGACCGAGCTCGTCGAGCAGCTCCGCCCAGCGGTCGGCCGGCGACGCCGCGGCCCGGCTGGCCTGCCAGACTTCCACCCCGCTGGACCGCAGCGCGTGGCAACGCTCGGACGGAGCGTCGGCGGCGGCCGCTACCAATACCGGCGCCTGGCTCGCCGTGCGCACCAGTTGGCTGCTGACGGGGAGCGTCGCCTGCGAGTCGAGCACGATGCGGGTCGCGAGGCGAGGTCCCGCCGGGCGCGCCGTCAGGGCGGGGTCGTCGCGAGCGGCGGTCCCGCGGCCCACGATGATCGCGTCCACCCGCCCCCGCAACCGGTGAACGACGGCGCGCGACGGCTCGTCGCTGATCCAGCGGCTATCGCCGGCGACGGTAGCCAGTTTGCCGTCGAGCGTCATGGCCCACTTCGCGATGACCCACGGTCGACGCTGCGTCATCAGCTTGATGAAGGGCGCTAGCAGCGAGGCGGCCTCGCCGGCCAGCACGCCGACTTGTACGGCCACGCCGGCCGCCTGTAAACGCGCCAGTCCTCGACCGTTGACCTGGGGATTGGGGTCTTGGCAGGCTACGACCACTCGGACGACGCCCGCCTCCAGCAGTGCGGCCGTGCAAGGGGGCGTCTTGCCGAGATGGTCGCACGGTTCCAGCGTGACGTACGCCGTAGCGCCCCGTGCGGCGCCGCCCGCTTCGCGAAGTGCTTCGACCTCGGCATGAGGTGCGCCAAAGCGTCGATGCCATCCTTCGCCGACCACGGCGCCGTCGCGCACCAGGACGCAGCCGACCATCGGGTTGGGCTCGACGAGGCCTTCCCCGCGTGCGGCCAGTTCCAGAGCCCGCGCCATATGCCGGCGGTCGTCATGGCTGGCGGCGGCTCGCGCCATGTCACGGGGTCCAGATGACCGGTTTCTTGCCGCCGGCGGCGGCCGGCGGGCCGGGCGGCTCGCTGGGCGTCCATAAGCGGCTTGTCGGCACGGCGGCCGGAGCGGGCGGCGCCGTCCGGAGGGTCGGCTGCTGCGGCTCCAGAAGCCCGCTGGCGTACAGCATCCGATAGGCGGCTTCGGCAATGCCCGGCTCCTTGACGCGAAGGGCCGCGATCTCGTTGAGAGATCTGTCCACGCTGGCAGCATCGTCCAGTGCGATGTGGATCTCCAGCTCCGACAAAACCCACTCGCCGATCGGCTGCCCGGCCTGCTCGGCCCAGCGCCGAGCGCGGCTGATCAAACTAAGCGCCTGATCGTAATCGGGCTCGGATCGGATCAGAAACCTGTAGGCGGGCGCGGCATCGAAGTCCGGGGAGTCTCGCGAGATGATTTCGCGCGCCACAGCGGTTGCAGCCGCCGATGCCCCGGAGAGCATGGCCCGATTGAACAGCTTGAACACCCGGTCGATCGCAATCTTGTCCAGCTCAAGGCGGGGGATCCGCACCAGCGGCAGTCGTTCAGGCTCCGCCCTATCGGGGTCGATCGGCTCTGGCAGCGGGAGGCGGAGTTGCTCGCGAAGTTCCTGAAAGAGGGCCGCCGCGTCCAGGTCGCCGTGGCTTTGCTCGATCAGCAATACGACTGCAGCCAGCGGAATGCGGAGATCCGGCCGTGCTGCGGCGTCCTGCGGCGACGCTCCTGCTAGTACCGCCAACGGCGTCGCCGTCCAGTCGTCGAGCACGGCCTTGCGGCGCCGCTGAGCGACCAGGGCGCGTCGTTGCTCCAGCGGCATAT
>QEVI01000252.1 GCA_003576855.1 Planctomycetota bacterium | reverse complement strand
CAAGAGGTTCGAGCAGAGCGTCGATCAACTGACGAGCCGCTGCATGGGCAGCCTCTTGTGGCTGCGCCACTCCGGTTCAAAGAACCGGAGCCACCCTAGGTCAAGGGTAGCCCTGGTTCTCTGAACCAGGGCCGGCGGAGCCGGCAAGAGGTTCGAGCAGAGCGTCGATCAACTGACGAGCCGCTGCATGGGCAGCCTCTTGTGGCTGCGCCACTCCGGTTCAGAGAACCGGAGCCACCCAAAGTCAAGAGTTGCATAATTCAGTCGCCAAGCGGACTATGTGTGTATGCTCCCCAAGCGGCGCATCGCCGATGATGAACTTTACGCCCACTTCGTAACCTTTTCGGTTTATCGGCGCCGGCGGCTGCTCGATCACGACCACGCCAAGCGGATCGTATTGGGCGTGTTGGTCGAGGAGTTGTCGGCTCGCTCGGCGAGCTGCGTCGGCTTCGTACTCATGCCGGACCATGTGCACGCGGTGATCTGGTTTCCGGAGCCGGGACAGTTGAGCAGCTTCATGCACGGGTGGAAGCGAAAATCGAGCTTTCACATCCGGAATTGGCATCGCCGCTACGCCCCGACGTACTTCGAGCAATTCGGCGAAGGGAGCCGCTTTTGGCAGCCGAAGTATTATGCCTTCGAGATCTACTCGCGGTCCAAGCTGGAACAGAAGCTGCGCTACATGCACTTGAACCCGGTACGCGCCGGGCTTGTTACGCGGGCGATCGACTGGCGCTGGAGCTCCGCCCGCTGGTATGAGCTCGGGCGGTCGGTTGGCGTACCAATTCGCTGGATTGCCTGAACGGGTGGTTTTAGTTCTCCAAACCAGGGCCGGCGGAGCCGGCAAGAGGTTTCGAGCGGGGCGTCGATCAACACCCGAGCCGCTGCGTGGGCCAGCCTCTTGTGGCTGCGCCACTCCGGTTCAGAGAACCGGAGCCACCCTAGGTCGAGGGTAGCCCTGGTTCTCCGAACCAGGGCCGGCGGAGCCGGCAAGAGGTTTCGAGCGGGGCGTCGATCAACTGACGAGCCGCTGCGTGTGCAGCCTCTTGTGGCTGCGCCACTCCGGTTCGAAGAACCGGAGTCACCCGCGGCTCAGTCGGTCAGGTTAAACGCCACGTAGGGGTTGCCGGCTTCGGTCTCGTAGCCGAGCTGCGATTGGCTGTTGTACCTCGCGGGCAGCGGGATGCTGGGGTGGGTGATCCGCACCTTAAACGTGCCGTAGTGGACCGCCTTCAGGCGGCGGAGGTGCTCCGGGATGAACTCCGGGGCGATCGACAGCCGCGCCACGCCGCTGGGGGCCGTGACGCCTTCGGCCGGCTTCACCTCGTCGCCCAGATACGGCTCCGGCTCCAACAGCACCGTGGCTCCGCCGAGCGGTCGGCCGCGGTAGGTTACCGTGCAATCCAGCTCGGTGGCGCCAGTGCGGTGCTTGAGCAGCTCGGCCAGGCGGAGGGCGATCTCCGCCTGGTCGACGGCGCCGTCCTGGTTGGCGTCGTAAGCCGCGAGCTTGCTCAGCATGCCCGGACACCGCTGCAGCTCTTCGCCGCTGATGGCCCCGTCGGCGTTGGCGTCGTACAGCTCGATCGCGTCGGCCGCGGCGGAATCGGGATCGACCTTCGGCGCCGCGAATCGGCCCGAGTTCCACGAACATCCGGCCAGGGCCAGCAGGCAGCTTGCGATCCGGGCGGTGCGCGAGCGTCGGTCGCAGAGGCCCCTCGCCGCCAGCGTAGCGAAATGCGTCATGCGCCGCTCGTCACAGTGCAGGGACGGGCCGCTCGTCGGCCCGGTTGGCCATGCGGCGATGGATCGCCAGGTCGAGATCATACGCCATCGCCCGCACGGCGCCGTCGCACAACACGGCATGCCACGCACCAGGGTGGGCGCTGCCGAAGCCGCGGTACACGTTGAGACCCGTGGGGTCGGGGATCGGCGGCGCGCTCTCGCTGGCAAAGCGGTGCGTGTCCCAATCGAAGCCCTGGAAATAGCTGTGATTATCGCCGCCGTTGACGCCCCCTTCGGATTCGTAGGCGTCCGTGTCGAGCACCTTCTCGCCGACCATGTAGGTGTTGCTCGCGCCGTCGGCGATGTGCCGCAGCTCGACGGCCACGCCTTCGAAATTCACGCCGCTCTGCATGGTGAGATCGGGCCAGGCGATCGTGGCGGCCTTGTCGTACGGGGGCCAAAGCCACTGCAGCCCCTTGGGGTCGGCGTCGGCCATGAATTTGTCGTCAGTGAAATCATCCGGCGTGTCCTGGCCGGCGAGCTGCCATTTCATGCCCTGCGGATTGTCGCCGGCATTGGCCGCGTAGTCGCCCCGTGCAACCACGTCCATCAGGTCGGAATTGACGGGTTTCCAGCTCGCCTTGTTGGGCAGGTTGAAGGCCCAGGCCTGCGCGGCACGGCGCGACGGGCAGTTGAACGTCGCCACGGGGGTCCGCTGGAGCACCAGCGCAGCCGCCCGCTGTTGCGGCGTGATCGCCTTGCTGCCGTCCCTGGGCAGGGCGTGGAGCGACTGCTGCTCGATGTACGGCAGAATCTGGTACATCCAGCCGCCCGGCTGCAAGTGGCCGGTCGGAAGGTCGGGGTCGCCGACGTACCACACGCTCCAACCAGCGCCGGGCAGCGTCTTGTGGCTCGATTCGTAGTTGAGCCAGCCGACGCCGAGCTGCTTGAGGTTGTTCTGGCACTGGCTGCGGCGGGCCGACTCGCGGGCCGCCTGCACCGCCGGCAGCAAGAGCGCCGCCAACACGCCGATGATGGCGATGACGACCAAGAGCTCCACAAGCGTAAACGCCCCGGCAGGCGATGCGCGGAGTTGCCGACTCATGGTCGCCTCAGGTTATGATGAGATTCGCCCGGCACGCCAAGCGGGAAGGCACGCGCGTCATCGGTTTTGTAATCGGCCAGTCCGGAACTGTCCACTATTGAGGGCCCACGAAACACGCGAACATTCGCGAAAGCGACGAGGTTGCGCGACGTTCGCTTTGTTGCTCGCGGTCGCCGATCGGCGCGGCTGGGTCCGTAGACAGGTCGCTTCTCGTGCATTTCGCGTCAATTCGCGTGTTTTGCGGTCACAACTGTAAGTTGCCGCGGCGGGACGACAATTAGCCGTCGGGACATCCAGCCTTGAGCATGACGTTCGACATTCGCCGCGGGGGGTTCGTCGTACAGCCGGCCCGGGCGATTGACGCCAAGGCGTGCCGCATGCTGCTGCCGATGATGCCCGCGCAGTCGCAGTTCGTGGTCGCCGTGGAAGGCGAGCACGGGCTGGTGATCGGCGCCGCAGGCCTCACGCCGTCTCGCCGCCTGCAGCCGCTCGCCGGGCCGGGGGTAATGATCCACGTCATCGAGCCGTGCCGCGGCTGCGGCGTTGCGCGGGCGCTGTCGCAGGCGGCGACCGCCGCGGCCGCCGGCCAGGGCGCGAAAGCCCTGTACGCCGCCCAGCGCTGCCAGTGCGAGGGCCCGGCGTTCGCCGCCTGGCGAAGGCTGGGCTTCGACCTGTGCGACGTCGTCGAAGAACACGAACTGCCGCTGGCGGAGTTCGTGCCTCGCCTGGCGCCGCTGGTCGAGCGGTTGCGGCGCGAGCACCGCATTCCGGCCGACGCCCGCATCGTGCCGCTGTACGCCGCCGACCGCGCCGCGGTGCTGCAGCTCCACGTCGACCACATGGGAGGCGATCGGCAATCGCTGTATCAGAAGCTGCACGGCGAGGGGCCGGGTGCGTTCCATCCGCGCTACTCGCGGGTGCTGCTGGCGGGCCAGCGGACCGTCGGCTGCATTTTGGCGCACCGCAAGTCGCGGCACGTGGCGGCGGTGGACGCCAACATCATCGCCCCGGCGTTCCGCCGCGGCTGGGCCAACGTGTGGCTGAAGCTCGAAGCCACCCAAGGCGCGCTCTCCTTAGGCATCACGCATTTCCACTTCACGTCGTTCGACCAGTACGCCGACACGCGATCGTTCACCGCCAAGCTGGGCGGCGTGACGACGGTGCGGCGGGCGCTCATGTACCGGCCGCTCTAGCCCGGCGGCGGGAAATCGCCGCACGGGCCGCGCTGCGAAAGCCGGCGGCTGCCGCCCCGTCGCCCGTCGCACGGCACAGGCGCACCAGCCAGAAGTACGGCGCGACCCGATCGCCGGCCAATCTCGCCGCGTTTTCCAGGGCGACTCGCGCTTCGGCCGGGCGGTGCAGCTCGACAAGCGCCCGCCCCAAGTGACAGTGGGCTTGCCAGCGGCCAGGATCGCACTCGATCGCCTGCAAAGCCCAGTCGGCGGCGGCCTCCCACTGGCCGCGCTGTAAGGCGACGGCCGCCAGCATCGTTGGGGCGGCGGTGTTTTGCGGCAAGTGCGCAAGGACGGCGCAGCACGCTCGCTCAGCCGCCGCCAGATCGCCGCGACGGAAGCTCGCTTCGGCCATGATCACGTCCGCGTCGGCGAGCGTCGGCTGAAGGTCCTTGGCGTAACGGGCCTGATCCAGGGCGGTTGCGTAATCTCGGCGCCGCAGGGCGACGGCTGCGCGAAGCAGGGCCAAATCAGCCCCTTCCACGCCGCTGAACTGGAGCCAGTCGAGCTCGGCGTCGGCATCACTGAAGCGGCCCAGGAGATAATAAGCTTTCGCCAGCAACCGCCGGGCTGCGGTTGAATGAGCGTCAGCCTCGGCGAGCGATTTCAAGCGGCCGATGGCGGCCGGAACATCGCCGCTGCGAAAAAACTCTTCCGCTTGCCGCAGTTGCTCCTGCTCTGCGTGCTGAGCGGCCGCGCGTCGCGCCGCCACATCCCACGGGTCTTCGTATCCGAGCTCGGCGAGATGGCGAACCGCGGCCAACTGCACCGCTTGTCCCTCGCCGCCTTCGACGCCGGTCGTCACCTGGCCGCTCTCGTGCGGCGTTTGCGCTGGACGAGGCCGCACCAGCCTAGCAGCAACGCGCCGCCTAAACCGCCCATGGCCCACGAAGCCGGTTCCGGCACAGCCGCGACGGAGACTTCGGCCAGCGTCTGGGCGCCGAAGTTCGTTTTCCACAGGCCTAGGTCGGCCGCGTTGACCATGCCGTCGCCCGTGCCGTCGGCGCCGGTTCCAGCGGCCACGGTAGCGCCGTTCTGCCGCTGCCAGATGAGGAAATCTTCGCCATCCACGTCGCCGTCGTCGTCGTAATCGGCGTTGGCGACGAACGGCCCCGTATCGCCGGCTGCGATGTCGACGCCCGGCTGGCTTTCGTAGGCGTAACCGACCACCGCGCCGGTGGCGTCGGCCTCGTTGTCGATGCGGATGCCGATCCAACCGTAGTTGAACTGGTCCGTGTTGTTGAGGTCCATCTTCAGGCCGAGGTAGCGAACCTGGCCGCCAAGGCCTAGAAAGTTCGGGCCGTTGGTCGGCACGTACACCTTGTCGGCCGCCAGGCCGCCGACGGCCTGGTCGATCTGCGTCTGATCCTCGTCGATGAGCCGGTTGGCGCGGATCGTCTGCCCGGTGTTCAGAAAATTGTCGCCTTCCTGGAAATCAAACGTGACGGCGCCGGGGCCGATCACCGTCCCTGCGGCGAGCGCGGCCGGATAGGAACCCTGCGGCCCTTCGATCACGTAGGCCGCCTCCCAGGCGTCGTTGGGCGTCGTCGTGCCGGCGGAAAACGTGGCCGCACCATCGATCGGCAGCGGGTTGGTCTCGCTGTTGACGTCGTTCTTGTCGATTTGGAGATAATCGAGGTTCGTGCCGTTGAGATTGTAGCGGTCGTGGTCGATCTGGAAGTCGACCTGGCCGTCCTGGTTGAAGTCGATGTTGACTTCGCCGTTGACGCCGAACGGCAACACGTCCGTGCTGCCGACGATCGCCGCCGCGGCGTCCGAGCACGCCGCCGCAGCGCCTCCGGCCGCCGCCAGGTACGCCGCCAAACGACGATCGAGGCCGCTGTTTACGCGGCCGTTGATGCTACGGTCTCCTCTACTCATCGTCCTACCTCGTCGCATCTCGGCTTACTTGCAGGTGTTGACGCGGTCCCTCCGAGGGACGCGATGCACAGTTTCCCCTCCACTGACAGCTGGCTTGAGGCGCCTACGCCGGACGGACGCCGCGAGCCCGCTTGCGACGCCGGCCGCCCACCGCCGCCGCCACGCCGGCCAGCGCGAGCATTATCGAACCCGGCTCCGGAACCACGCCCGCGCCGATCGGCGCGCCGGGCGTAGTTTCATACGCGTAGCCGACGACGGCGCCGGTAGCGTCGGCTTCGCTATCGATGCGGACGCCGATCCAGCCGTAGTTGATCTGGTTGGAGTTGTTGAGGTCCATCTTGACGCCCAAGTACCGCGTTTCTCCACCGAGGCCCAGCCAGTTGGGGCCGTTAGTCGGCACATACACGGCGGAGGACGAGAGGCCGCCCAAGACCTGGTCGACTTGCGTCGCATCCTCGTCAATCAGGCGGTTGGCGCGAATCGCCTTGCCGCCGCCCTGGAAATTACCGCCCTCCTGGTAATCGAACGTCGACGCCGGACCAATCGGCGCTCCCAGCGTGAGCGCCGCCGGATACGAACCTTGCGGGCCGGCGATCACGTAAGCGGCTTCGTTCTGATCATTGGGCACGGTGGCGCCGGGCGGGAAGGTCTGCGCCATGCCGCCCGTGATCGGATCGAACGGCAAGGGATTGACGGCGCTGTTGACGTCGTTCTTGTCGAGCTGCAGATAGTCGACCACGTTGCCCCCGCCGAGGTCGACGCGGTCATGATCAATCTGGAAATCGATCTGCCCGTCCGAGTTGAAGTCGATGTTGACGTCGCCGTTAACGCCAAACGGCTGCACCGTGGTGTTGGCGACAATGGCCGCCTGAGCTTCGCCAGCCGCGCCGGCCCCGGCGGCCGCCGCCAAGTAGGCGCCCAACCGGCGCCCCAATTGGGCGCTGAGCGCATAGGACGATTTCGACCCGTGATTGCTGTTCATTAGGTGCAACCTCCCAGGCAGTTTGAGCCGGCTCTTCGACCGGCGCCGGGCTGCAGCCGCGCGCCGGCCAGGCCCGACAAGAAGCAGATCAACGACAAGAACGGCAGACCAGTATGCGAGACCCCGCCGCAGCCGCTTGCGGGGCGCCCACCTAGAATGACGCCGCGGGCAGGCATTGTCAAATTTTTTGGGTCCTCAGCGGAATTCGTGGGTGAGTTGACGTTGCTTGGCGGGGCGCC
>QEVI01000251.1 GCA_003576855.1 Planctomycetota bacterium | reverse complement strand
TGGAAGCCCGGCGGCGCCGCAGCTTGGGGACCGCCTTTTCACCCGCCCAAGCGGGCCAAGGCGGCCTGAGCGGCGCTCGTGCTTCGCATTCGCCTATCTAACCCAGAGCGGCCCGCCGCTCTGGGTTTTTTTCCTTTTGGGTGGCTCCGGTTCTTTGAACCCGCAGTGGCGCAGCGACAAGAGGCTGCACATGCTTCGGCTCGGCTGTTGATCCGCCCCCCGCCCGAAAACCTCTTGCCGGCTTCGCCGGCCCTGGTTCGGAGAACCAGGGCCACCCTTGACCTAGGGTGGCTCCGGTTCTTTGAACCGGAGTGGCGCAGCCACAGGAGGCTTGCCCGCGCAGCGGCTCGTCAGTTGATCGACGCCCCGCTCGAAACCTCTTGCCGGCTCCGCCGGCCCTGGTTCAGAGAACCAGGGCTACCCGTTGGTTCAGAGAACCAGGGCCCACCCGTTCGCGATCCCTTGCCGCTCGTGACGGGCGTTAGCGCGTCTGTTCCCAGCAGGCGACGACGTCGGCGCGGCGCTCGGGCGGCGTGACGGCCAGGCGCTCCATGGCGCCGTTGCGATAAACGCCTTCCACCACCGTGCCCAAGGGCGCGTGGAGCTTGAACGACACGTCCCACGCCTTGGGCCAGGCCGGCAGGAGGTAGATCCGCTTGCCGTCGGATTGCAGGAGCATCGTTTGCAGCGTGAGTATGATGTTGCTGCCGTGGTCCTGGTCGGGGAGCCAATCGTAGTTCGGCCCCCACATGGCCGGGAAGCGGAACTGCGGGTGGGAATTGCGGATCTTCTCCATGAGGAGGTCTGCCGCCTCGTCAGCAAGGCCGACCGTCGCGGCCGACTGGCCATCGTACTGCCAGCCGATGGACGCCCGCTCGATGCGGTTGCGGAAGGTCTCGAGGCCGACGGCCAGGTCCGGGCGGCCGACGCCATACCGCCGGAACGGCCACAGGGCGTACAGCTCGGGGTTCTCGACGTTGCTGCGCTGGGGCTTGAACTTCGCGGCGGGCTGGATGCGGCCCTCGACGATCGACAGCGGCGGGGCGGCGGCCTGCATTCGCTGCCACAAGGCCCGATCGGATTCGGCGGCAGGCAGCCGCAAGAGCCGCTCGCACACGTCCGCCAGGCCGGCGGCGCTGGGGACGTCGTTGACGACGTCGTACCAGTACGTTTCGACGGATTGCGTGGGGCTGATGACGAGCTTGCCGCCCTGGTCGCGCGGGAACCGCGAGTCGTAGTACCGGAGCACCGCGTTGGCCATCGGGATCAATTCCTGGGCGAGAAACTGCTCGTCCTGCGTGTGCTCGTAGTAGTCGAGCATCAGCGCCGTCAATTCCAGGCCCTGTTGCCACGCGTATTGCCACCAGGGGCAGAGGATTTCGCTGGGCTGGCGGCCTTCGCGCTGCCAGCCGTAATCGAAGTTGGAGTACGTGCCGAAGAGGGTCATGGTTTCAGGAAAGTAGGCGCCGGCGGCCCCGTGGTAGAGCTGGGCGCGGGCCTCGCACAGCGGCTGCGCTTGGCGATAGAGTCGAAACAGCGGCGCCAGTTGATCGAAGTCGCCGCGAGCGATCATCGGGAAGTACGGCAGCCGGGTGTTTTGCCACCAGTAGCAATCTCCCCAGCGGCGCCAGTCGGCGTTGAGGTCCGGGCCGCCGGCGTATTTCGGATCGACGGTAAAGAGCGAGCCGTTGAACTTGATCGGGTACTCGCCGCGGCCGGCGCACGCCGTCATCCAGCGCTGCAGCACATAGGCCTGCGTCAGAGCGGCGCCCTGGAGCGACTCCGGCTGCTCGACGACAATCCAACTGCGGTTCCAAAACGCGTTCCACCACGCGGCGGTCCGCTCGGCTGCCGCCGCCGCCGGCACGGGCTGCGGAAGTTGGCTCTGCCACTGGGCCGCGGTCTCGGTCTGCGCCGCATGCGTGGCGACCGTCAGCTCGAACTGCGTCGCCGGCTGGACGGATTTCAGCAGGGCGGGGCCCGCGGGCGCCAGGTCGCCGCCGGCCAGGCGAACGCCGAACGTGCGGTCGGCGAGCGGATCGCGAACCAGGTGGGCCAGCGACGCGAGCCCCTGATGCCGCAGGGTGAGCGGGACCACTGAGTAGGCGTTGCGGTGATACGCTAGGATGCCGGCTGTGTCGTTGGCAACCACGTCGGCGCTTTCCCAGACTTCGATGCCCGCCGGCGCGTCGCGCATCGTCCAGCTCGACTGGAGCTCATCGCCTTTCAACTCCCGCCGGTCGGTGCGCCAGGTCTCGAAGGCGGCCGTCAGCGTGCGGGGCGTCGGGCTTTGGCCGGTGACATATATGACCGGCGCCTGGGCGTCGACGAACACCCGCACCACCGCGTCGCCGGCCTGGATGACGACCTGCCCGTCGCGCAGAACCAGCTGCTGCCGGAAGGGCTGCCCGGCCGTAAAGGGATTGGGGTCCAGCCGCAGCCGCACACGGCCCAGCTTGAGCAGCCGGCTGCACTCGCTCCAGGCGTCGGTGCGGGCGATGTAGAACACCAGGTCGCCCGGCGGTTCGACCCAGACGTTGACGCCGACCTCGCCGTTGCCCAGCGGCATCGAGCCGGCGGCGTTCTCGCTGGGGGAGTTCCAGACGACGTTACAGGCGTCGAGTTCCGCCGGCGCGGCGGCCGCCGGCCGATGGCGGTCGCTCACGAGCAGGCCGACGATCATCGTGGCCAGAAAGATCACGCGCACGGTCGTTGCCTCGCAGCGGAGTTTGCGGCGGCAGGGCCGGCTCATCGGCTCCGTCGAGCAAGCGACGAATGCGGCTCTGCGCGGAATCCAGTGCGGTTCCAGCGCCCGTAGTCTAGCGGCCTGGGCGCTTAGAGCTAGCCCGACCGTGTAACATGCTGAGAAGTGCGACGGCGGCCAGAGGGGCCCACCGCGGCTCAGGCACGGCCGCCGAAGCGCCGCCGGCGGCCGCGGCAAGCGGCGACCAGCCGTAGTTCTGCTGAAAGACGAGGAAGTCGGCGCCGTCGACATCGCCGTCCTCGTCCGCGTCGCCGCTGGTGCGGTTGGCGCCGCCGGCGGTCCCGAAGCCGGCGCTCCAAATGGCCAGGTCGGCGCCGTCGATTGAGGCGTCGCCGTTGAAATCGCCGGGCATGAACTCGTCGGTCTTGATGCGGTAAACACTGCCGTTCAGATAGGTGACGTAGAGGTTGCCGACGGCGTCTTCGGAAATGGCCACCGGCTGCAAGGGCGACCCGACGTCTGGAGCAAGCTGCGGGCTGACAAATCTGACGATCGGCGCCCCGCCGCCGGCCGGCCTTTCGAGCGTCCAGATGCGGTTGGCGACGTAATCGGCGAAGAAGTAGAGACCTTGCAGCGTGGGGTCGGGGCCCCGGTACGGTACGCCGCCGGCCACCGTATTGCCGGTGAAGTCGGGGTCGACGCCTTCCGTGCCGATCCGCTGGTAGTCGTAAATGGGGTCGACGTTGCCAGGGGGTTTAGCCCCGCCGACCGAGTCGGGGGTCGAGATCGAGCCTTCGCGGAGTCGCCAGCCGTAGTTCTCGCCGCCCAAGCTGTCGCCGGGTTGGAAGTCGACCTCCTCGCGAGCGCCCTGGCCGACGTCGCCGATCCAAAGATCGCCGGTGGCGCGGTCGAAGCCCGCGCGGAAGGGATTGCGCAGCCCGTAGGCCCAGATCTCGTTGTCGCCGACTGGATCGACTCCGCCGGGTTCGTGGGGGGCGAAGGGATTGCCAGGATAGACCTGGTCCCCGACGAGCAGGTTGACGGGGATGCGATAGTTGCGATCCGGGTCGGCGGGAAAGTCGTCCGCGTTGACGTCTACCCGCAGCACCTTGCCGAGAAGGTTGTCGGTGAGATCTTGCGCGTTGCCGCCGGGTTCGGTGTGGCCGGGCCCCTGATCGAACCCGTTGCCGCCGTCGCCGGACATGATGTAGAGGTAGCCGTCCTTGGGGCCGAAACCGATCCAGCCGCCGTTGTGGTTAACCTGCGGCTGCGGAAATGAGAGGATCGGCGTTGGGGTCGGCTCCGCGACGAGGGGATTCGACTCCGATCGATGATACTCGCGAATGAACGAGCTAAAGGGGGTGCCGGACATTGAATCGTTGGCCGTGACGTGTACGTAGAACTTTCCATTGTTTTGATAGTCGGGATGGAAGGCTAGGCCCAGAAGGCCCCCTTCGCCGACGTTGTCGATGCCCGTGATGGTAAGAAAGGGCGTCGCCTCGATCAGGCCGGTCGTCAGATTAAGGATGCGAATCGAGGCGGTCGCATCGTCGCTGTCGAGCGGCAGGGAGCGTTCGGCGATATACAGCCGCGTGGGGTCGCCGGGGGCGAACGTGGTGAACATCGGAACGCTCACGGCCGAGGCGACCCGCTGCATGCCCGCAAGGCCGGCGTTAGCATACTGGTGCTGAGCCGCAGCCGCCGCTGCCAGCACCAGCAGCGCCGCGAGTCGCGCCCCGCGCCCGCGCTGATCGGATGCCGTCCACGTGACGCAACGACACACAGCAAGTCGGCCTGGCGACATCGTTCCCTCCTCACGACTGGCAGCGAAAAGGCGCCCCGTGCGGACAGTATGCTCTCACGACAGCGGCGCGGGCAAGTTGGCGGCGGCAGGCAAGAGCAAACCGCGGACCGCTGCCGGCGGGCTACGTCGTTCAGCAGGCGAAAAAGCGCCGAATTGGCGGTCCGGCGACCCGGCGCGGCTTGCGAGGATGGAAAGCATAGCGCCGGCCGTTCGCTGGCCGCCCGCTGGCCGCGCGCTTTAGGCGGTCGATTTTCCGCCGCTGCGCGTCGCGCTCGCTATGCAGACGGCGAGCCCGACTGCGCCGGCGCCAGGGCGGCCTGTCGTTCGGCTCGCGCCGCCGTGGCGGCTTCGATGGCGGCTCGCTGCTGGCTGGCGGCGACGCTGATCTTGGCGAAATCCTGCTCTCGGGCGACGAAGGCCTCGACCACTTCCGGATCGAACTGGGCGCCGTAGTTCGACACGATCCACTCGCGGGCCTCGGAGTGGCTGACCGCGTCGCGATACGCTCGCTTGGTGGTGAGTGCATCGTAGACGTCGGCGACGGCGACGATCCGCGCCGCCAGCGGGATGGACTTGCCTTGCAGGCCGTGCGGATAGCCGCTGCCGTCCCATTGTTCGTGATGGGCCATGGCGATCTGGCGTCCCAGTTCGATGAACTGGTCGGGGGCGCCGAGGGATTGCCCGATATTGGCCAGGCACTCGCCGCCCAGCACAGTGTGCATTTGCATGGCGCGGCGCTCGGCCGGGGTGAGTCGGCCGAGTTTCAGGATCACGCTATCCGGTACGCCGATTTTGCCGACGTCGTGCAGCGCCGCCGCCGAGGCGAGGTTGGCGACGTAATGGTGGTCGATCTCGGCGTTTTGCTTGGCCATCTCGGTCGCCAGGATCGTTACGTACGTGCGCATCCGCTCCAGGTGGCAGCCGGCGTCCTTGTCGCGCGATTCGGCGAGCTTCGCCAGGCCGAGCGCCAGGGCGCTGCGACTGCGGGCCAAGGCCAAGGTCCGCTGGTCGACTTCCGCTTCGATCGAAGCGCCCAGCGCGCTGAGCGTGTTATCGAACTTGGTAACGAAAAACACCGTCAGCAGCGAAGTGGCGCCGACCACGACGGCCGTAAGCACAAAGCCGGTCTGCAGGACGGGCGTGACGAACTCGGCGACGCTGCCGTCGAGGCTCGCCTGCGACATGTAGGCGACGATCACCGCGCCTAGCTCCGGCAGACTCAAGCAGGTGGCCTGATAAAGCTCGCCTTGGTATTCGACTTCGCCGACGACCGGGAACTTGGCGCCGCGCTCGGATTTTCGGGCGGCGAGGATCAGCGGCGAAACGCCGTCGCGGTGTACGATCGCCGAGCGGCCCGGAAAACTGCGCAGCAGGCTGGGGTCGGTCCGCAGGCCGCTGCGCGAGATCAGCGCGCCGGTCTTGCTGCTGACGACCGCAACGAAGCCGCGGTGAGGCACGAGCGTATCGTCGCAAAGCTGCTGGAGCTTGTGCCAGCCTTTGGAGCCGGGAGAAACCGAGTCGAGCGCCGCTTCATCGACCCGCCGGGCGAGCTCGAAGACGACGGTTTCGCTTTCGGCGATGGCGTTGCGCTCAATGCAGCGGCGAAATGTCGCTTGCAGCCACTGGCTGGCCCACAGGATGCCGAAGGTCATGCAGCCCAGTTGGCTGGCAGCCAGCAACAGGATCAGCATTCTTCGCCGCTTCAGTAGCATAATGAGGCTCCGTGCCGGGCGGCCCCAGGGTGCAGCGCCAAAACTCCGGCGCACGTTATCCGAGGAGCGCCGCCGTGAGGGCGGCACTCAATAAGCATAGCTTGCGTGCCGAGCACACATCGCCGGAGTAGCAGTTGCCCGTACAACCGGTAGAGCCATCATGGACCGGCATGCGGCGGGAGACGCAGGAAGCGGCCGGTTCGCCCCTCCGCCTCCGGCGAAACCGGGAGTCCGCGATCGGCGCCGGCCGGGGCTCCCGGCGCCGCCAACCTCGGCCCGGAATGCCTTCGGAAGCTAGTGGTTGCGTCGGGCGTTGCCGTGGTACAATGTCGGCCTCGTCGCAACGCCGCGCAGTCGAGGAGGTCGCGGACGTTGACGCGAACCGGGGCGTCCCACTCGCGAAATCCTCCACCAGTGCTCCCTTAGCGCATAAGGCAGGAGAAGAAACGGCCATGGCCACCGTGATCGAAAAACCAGGCAGCAAGGTTGCTCGCCCTCAGGTACGGCAGACGCAGTGCTTCATCGGCGGCAAGTGGGTTCCCGCCGCTAGCGGCAAGACGTTTGAAACCCTTCATCCGGCGACCGAGGAAGTAATCGCCGAGGTCGCCGAGGGGGACGCGGAAGACATCGACGCGGCGGTGGCGGCAGCCCGCGACCAGTTCGAAGGGGGCGAATGGTCGCGGATGGACGCTCGCGACCGCGGGCTGCTCATCAATCGCCTGGCGGATCTTATCGAACAAGAAGCCGACGAGCTGGCCGCCCTCGAGACGCTCGACAACGGCAAGCCCATCCGCGATTCGCGTGCGGCCGACATCCCGCTGGTCATCGACTGCCTGCGTTATTACGCCGGCTGGTGCGACAAGATCCACGGCCTGACGATTCCGGTTCGCGGCGACTATTTCTGCTACACCCGTCGCGAGCCGGTGGGCGTGGTCGGCCAGATTATTCCCTGGAACTTCCCGGCGCTGATGGTGGCGTGGAAGTGGGGGCCGGCGCTG
>QEVI01000250.1 GCA_003576855.1 Planctomycetota bacterium | reverse complement strand
TTGGGGGTCCGGGGGAAGGGACCTTGGGGCCTCATGGTCCCTTCCCCCGCGCCCCGCCAAGCAACGTCAACTCACCCACGAATTCCGCTGAGGACCCCGTTTTTTATGTTATCACGCAATTTGAAGACACGCTCTTAGGGACGTTAGTGACACGCCCCGATTTGATCGAGCTTTATCTGCGCCTGGCGCGCGAACATTGGATTCCCGCCGTGGTCGTTGAACTGACGCCCGAGCACATCGAACGTTTCGCGGCGCAGGGCGTTCCCATGCCTGACGATGTGATTGAACTGCTCGCCGACTATCCGCTGCCGAAAGTCGACGACTTGAAGCTCGTGCCCGCCGCGGGGAGTTACGACGAGAAGAAGGCGGCGCTAGTCGCCCAGCTGAACGAGCTGCAGCCGGGCATCACGCAAATCGCCTTGCGACCCGCTTTGCCGTCGGAGGGGCTGCCGCGAATCACGGCTGACTGGCAACAGCGGGTTTGGGACGCCGAACCGCTGCTCGACGACGACGTAGCGGCTGCGCTCCGCGAGACCGGCGTCGCGGTCACCGATTGGCGCGACCTGATGCGGCGATTCGAAGGCGGCCCTGAACCGGCGCCGGCCGAGTCGCGCGGCGAGTCCTCGGCGCCAAGCGAGGAAGGGCAACAATGAGGACGCCAGGCCGTCTCGCTCGACATGCTTGCCGCGCCGCCATCGGCTGCGCTGCGCTGCTGGCGGAACGGCCCGCCTCGGCTCAGCAAGGCTACGGAGCCTACTATCAGCAGCACGCAGCGAAGTATGGCGGCCACGGCCCGGCGCTGAATCCGACGAACTACCTCTATAACCAGTACTTCACCAGCCGGCCGTCGGTCAGTCCGTATCTGAACCTGGATCGGCGAGCGCCGGCCGGCGCCACGGCGTACCAGGCGTATATCCGCCCGGAACAGCAGCGCCGCCAGAACGTGGCAAGTCAACAGGCTGCTACCATCGCCGCGCGGAAGCAACAGGGCCGCGTGGGCGGCCTGCCGGACAGGTACAAGCTGGGCAGGGCCAAGCAGCAGCCGATGCCGTACTACACCCAGTGGTACGGCAGCCCGGTCCGCTGACAAAAGCAGGCCGTGCATTCAGAAATGCAGGACGGGCCGCGGCGCAGCCATCGACGGCGCGCCTGCGCGGGCCAACGATGTCCTTTACTTCTCAGGATCGGCGACGCCGAGCGTGGCAGTTGCACGCTGACGATACGGCGCCGCGCGCGTCCGTAAAACCTGCGATGGCGTTTTGACGGTACATGTACATTAGTATATATTCGCACGCTGTAGATAGCTAACTCGTTTCGGACTCGCATTCAGCGGAGGCGGCGTCATGGCGGCTCTTGGAACCGTTGTCGGTGCGGCTTGGTCGCGGCTGCGATCGTGGTACAGTCGATCAGAGCGAGGGCGAGCAAGGGGCTCAGGGCGAGGTCGGAGTCGCGGATAGCTCGGCGGAGAATGCGGAGCACGCCGGAACGCTGGCGACTGCTCAACGGCTCCAACCTGCTCGAAGACGTCACCTAAGGAGTACCGTTTATCAACGGAGTCAAACCCCGGAAACCTCCGTCGTGGTAACTTCCGACATGGTAGCGTACTCCTGGGGAATTGAGTTAGTAGACAACCAAATTGATACCCATGTACGCCGCCTTCTCAACTACCTCGTCCATAACTTTCGGTTATATCTCAATGAAGATACGCGACAGCGGAATGCCGGATGAATCCTATTGGGAATCGCTGTTTAACGTGCCTTTGATCCTGTCGCGGCTTGGCATCGAACGATTTCACGATGTTGCGGAGTTAGGCTGCGGTTACGGTACGTTCAGTATCCCAATTGCAGCAGCAATCAGCGGCACGCTCTACACGTTCGATGTTGAGCCTGGAATGCTTGCCCGAACCCGCGAACGCGGCGCGGGGTTGCCTATCGTCTGCGAACATCGCGACATTATGCAGGAAGGCTTTGGCGTCAGTGCTGACGCCGTGCTGCTATTCAACGTGCTGCATTGCGAGCGGCCGGTAGAGCTACTTCGGCACGCGACCAATGCCCTTTATATCGGCGGTGAAGTCTTAGTCATCCACTGGCGCTACGCCGAGACTCCGCGCGGGCCGAGTCTCGACATCCGACCCCGGCCTGAGCAGATAATCGCCTGGGCAGCCGACGCTGACTTGAACCTCATTGGCGACGTTATCGACCTACCGCCGTGGCACTACGGGCTGCGGTTCGGATTGGTCGAATAGGCGACTGAGCCATCGCTGCTCGCTTGGCTTGGCTTGGCTTGGCTTGGCTTGCTCCCTTTGATCCGGCGGCGGTTTGCCTGACGCTCGCAATTGTTACTTGCGACCGCACAACTCCGGCTGCCCCTTGCAGCAATTCTTGGCAAGGAAGTTAAGTAGGTCGCGCATTCCGTCGCAGCGTAGTGAGTAGATGATTGATCGGCCTTCCCGCCGCGATTCGACAAGCCTCGCGTGGCTAAGCTCTTTCAAGTGAAACGTGAGCGTAGCGGGCGGCAGGACTGAGAAGCATCGTGGAGGCGAGTTCTGTTACCGGCCGCACCGGGGGTTCAATAGCCATTGACGAAATGAGTATACCGCCGCCAATCGGTCCGATTACCGTGGCTGCTCCACTCTGCAAGTTGATTGCATAAAGCGTCGATTCCAATTGTCCTGCCGGCTGCAGCGCGGCGTTTGCTATTCCGCTCCGCGGATCGATGTCCATGGCCCCGTGATCACTAAAGCCTACTTCCAGGGACCCGACAGTCGTCAGCCCATCATGACCTCTTAGGGTCGCAAGCACGTCGAGGGCCGTATCAATCACGTACCTGTCCGCCAGGTGCACTAAGTGTGGAGTCGCCCCAAAGTTGACATCTCCGGCCACAAAGCTCGGAATGCCGACGCCTGCGCCGCTGTTGTAAGTGTTGCTATACCTCGTTAGTAGGCCCGAATCGTCGCGTGTACGGTACGTTTACGTTATTTACATCAGTTCCGTAGTATGCGCTTGAAGCCGCAGCCGGGGGCGAAAGATCCCGCGGCAGTTTTCACGCTGCGCCGGTTGCCCGATGAATGCGATACACGTCGGCGTACGGGTCGCCGCCGACGCCGATAGCGAAAAGCTGCAGCTCGTTGGGATCGAAGTCAATCGGCGCAAAGTCCATCCCGCGAATGGTTTCGCCAGGTTCCAGATGAGTAATCGGCACGTCCGACAGCAGCACGCTGGGGTTCGACGAGTCCCACGTGACCAGCCGCTGGGCGCCGGCGACCTCGGCGATGCCGTAGATCTTCGCCGCCTGCACGATCGGGGCCGCAGTCGTCAGGCCGATCATCGTGAAGCCCAGCGCCGCTAGTGAGAAGCGCTTCATGGCCCGGTCCTTTGCTGCTCGTTGGGGGCCTGTCACGGCGCCGCCGACATGCCCGCCGGCACGCCTAGCGTAGTTTATCCAGCAGCGCGGCGGCGACGCAATTATTTCGGCCTGGCCGGCGAGGCCGCTGCGTTGTTCAGGCTGGCGCGCATGGCGTGGGGCGATGCGGTTTACCGATACGAACAGCGGAGCGGCCTGGTGGCGGGCGACGGCGCGTCGCAATTGCCAGCAGCGTGGGATAGTATGAAGGACGCGTCGCCCCACGGAGCGGTCAAGGGCCGGGGAATACACCTTGAATCGACTAAACCTGTTTCGCAACTCGCAAAGCTACGCGGCGCGCTCGGGCGCGGGGCGGCTCGCTTGGGCCCAGTCCAGCGTCGGTCGCACCGTTTCGCGGACCAGCCTGTTTCTCAAGCGGCAGATTTGGGCGTGGCCGATCCTCGCCGTGGTTCTGCTTTCGATCATCGGGCTGTTCGTGCGCCGTGCGATCGAGAACACGATGCGCGAGTCGTTGCAGGCGGAGCTGCAAACGCTCGTGCACCTCGAAGCGGCCATGCTGCGGACGTGGGTCAAGGTTCAGAAGTCCAACGTTGAGTCGCTGGCCAACAGCATTGATATCCGTGAAACCTTGTACCCGCTGATCGAACCTCCGGTCGCCGCGGCGCCGGCGAAAGGGGGCGTCGCCGCCTCGAACGAGGCGCTTCAGGAAAAGCTGGCCAAGTCGCTCGGACCGTCGCTCACGGCCCACCGTTATGCCGGGTACATCGTGGCGGACAAGCAGCGGCGGATCGTGGCCTCCGATCGCCGGGAAACAATGGGGCAGGCGGACATCGCGGAGTATCGCGATTTTTTATCGCGCGCTTTGGACGGCGAGACGAACCTTGGCGCCCCGTTTCCAAGCGTCGTCGTCATGAAGGACGAGCTGGGCAAGAGCCGCACGGGCGTGCCGACGATGTTCGTCGCGGCGCCGGTCCGCGACGAGAGCTTTCAGGTCGTCGGCGTGCTCGGCTTGCGGATCGACCCGGCCGAGGAGTTTTGCCGCATTCTGAGCCTGGGGCGGTTCGGCGCCACCGGCGAGACGTACGCCTTTGATCGAAGCGGGCGCATGGCGTCCAACAGCCGCTTCGACGACGAACTGATCCTGCTGGGCATGCTGCCGGACCAGGAGGACTCGCAGTCGATACTTCAGCTTCTGGTGCGCGATCCCGGAGGGGACGTCACTCAAGGCTTTCGCCCGGCGGCGCGGCGGCACGATCTGCCGCCGACGTTCGCGGTGGCCGAGGCCGCGGCGGGCCGCGCCGGGGTGAACGTCGAGGGCTATCGCAACTATCGCGGCGCTGCGGTCGTGGGCGCCTGGACGTGGCTGCCGGAAGCCGACGTCGGCGTGGTGGCTGAAATGGAGTACGCCGAGGCGTTTCGTCCGCTGACGATCTTGCGGTGGACCTTTTGGGGACTGTTTGGGTTGCTGGCGGCCAGCGCCGCCGCGATCTTCGTCTTTACGGTGCTCGTCGCCCGGCTGCGGCGCGAGGCGCAGAAGGCGGCGATCGAAGCCCAGCAGATCGGCCAGTACAAGCTGGAACAAAAAATCGGCTCTGGCGGCATGGGGGTCGTGTACAAAGCCAAGCACGCGATGCTGCGGCGTCCGACGGCGGTGAAGATGCTCGACGTCGACCGGGTCAACGAGGCGTCGATCGAACGATTCGAGCGCGAGGTGCAGATCACCAGTCAGCTCAACAACCCGCATACGGTCGCGATTTTCGATTATGGCCGTACGCCCGAGGGCGTCTTTTACTACGCCATGGAGTACCTGGACGGCATCGACTTGCAATCGCTGGTCGAGCGGTATGGTCCGCAGCCGGCGGCGCGTGTCATCCACATCCTCGAGCAGGTGTGCAGTTCCCTTTACGAAGCGCATTCGCTGGGGCTGGTTCACCGCGACATCAAGCCGGCCAACATCATGCTCAACCGCCGCGGCGGCGAGCCGGACGTCGTCAAGGTGCTGGATTTCGGCCTCGTCAAGGCGCTCGACGACGAGCGTCGCTCCGGATCGACTCAGCAAGGCGCGCTAACCGGCACTCCGCTGTACATGTCGCCCGAGGCCATTCAACTGCCTAACACCGTCGATGCGCGCAGCGACCTGTACGCCGTGGGCGCGGCGGGGTACTTCCTGCTGACGGGCCAGCCGGTGTTCGACGCGGAAAACGTCATGGACTTGTGCCAGAAGCACCTCGCGGCGACGCCCCTGCCGCCGTCGAAGCGCATCGACAAGGCGATCCCCGAGGAACTCGAAAGCGCCCTGATGGCCTGCCTGGAAAAGTCGCGAGCGAAGCGGCCGCAGACGGCGCGCGATTTGGCGCAGCTACTTTCCCGATGCCCGGAAGCGAAGTCCTGGTCGGTGGAAGAGGCCGACAGTTGGTGGGGCCGCCACGAGCGCGGGCATGCCGGCCTCGTGCCGCCCGCGCAAGGGACGCCCAACGGCCACGACGACCGGACGATCGACCTTTCGATCAGGGCGGTCTAGCAATCGCGACAGCGCTGGCCCCCTCGCGCGGCCAGCCTGCTAGCAGCGACGCTCGTCGCCGCCGGCTTTACGCCGCAGCGCGCCGATCGTGCGCCAATCACCGTGCGGCAGGCGCAGGCGATGTTCCAGCGAACAGGCGCGTCGACGCAACTCGTCGTTGGTTTCCGGTCGAACAAGCCGGGCTGCTTCAACAAAACATTTGGCCCGTTCTACGGCTGGGCATAGAATCGCGAGTTGTGGAGTCGGCACGGGCCAGTCGACTTCGACGGAGCGGATTAGCTGTCGGGAGGCTGCAGCAGGGCTGCTCCATGGCCTATTGCGTGCGGTTTGGCGCACAAGGGAGCGGCGACGTTAATGACTTATCATCACGTAGCGCCGCATCTTCGTGGCCGGCGCGACGGTCGCTGTTTGCGGTTTGAAGCCCTGGAACCTCGGCGGACGCTCGACGGGCAGGCGTTTTACGACGGCACTTCGCTGGAGCCCGTTGCCGGCGGCGCGAGCACGACCATCGCCGATGTTCTCGCGGCACAAGCGGCCGGCGCGACGGCGACGGTCGGCGCTATCGCGGCGATCGCGGATGAGCATTGGCTCTGCCAGCCCGCCGATTTCGGCAGTCCGTCGAGCCTCACCGAGGCCGCCGACCTGGTAGGACTGACCGCGTGGCAAAGCAACCCGCAGTTCGATCCGTTCGACGGGACCGGCTACTCGGTGGCGGTCCTGGACACCGGCATTGATTTGGACCATCCGTTTTTCGGGCCCGACGCCGACGGAAACGGCGTGGCCGACCGCATCGTCTACGCGCAGAACTTCATCAGTCCCGGCGAGGCGCCTCACGACCTGAACGGCCACGGCACCCATGTCACGAGCATCATCGCCTCGAGCGACGCGACGTATCCGGGCGCCGCCCCTGGGGCCAACATCATCGTGCTCAAAGTGCTGAATGACGCCGGGTTCGGCCCAACCGGTGCGCTCGAATCAGCGCTGCAATGGGTCGTGGCCAACGCCGACGCCTACAACATCGCCAGCGTGAATTTGTCGCTGAGTTTTTTAGACAACAACGCGGCGCCCACCAGCCGGCCCGAGCTGGGGCTGAACGATGAACTGGCGGCGATCGCGGCCCAGAACGTGATCGTTTCTTCGGCGTCGGGCAATGCGTTCTTCTCGTTTGGCGGAGCGCCGGGCGTGGGCTATCCGGCGGCCGATCCGAACTCCTTGTCGGTCGGCGCGACCTGGTCTCACGACTCCGGCGGCCCCTACCAGTGGAGCGGCGGGGCCATGGACTTTACCACGGGGGCCGATCGCCTCGTCTCGTTCAGCCAGCGAGGCGAGCTGGTGACCAGCGTGTTCGCGCCAGGCGCGCCGATCGTGGCGGCGGCGGTCGGCGGCGGCGTGGCGACGCTGAGCGGCACGAGCATGGCGACGCCGCTGGTCGCGGGCGCCTCGCTGTTGGCGCAGCAAATCGCGGAAACCACGGCCGGCGAG
>QEVI01000249.1 GCA_003576855.1 Planctomycetota bacterium | reverse complement strand
ACTCCCACGCAAAAACCGTAGCTTAACCCCACACACGCCAAATCTCCTATTGACGTTTTCCAAACCCCAATACAGACAACAAAAGCTGACGTGGACCCCTCCTCGCGGGATCGCTGCAACTCGCCTTGACGGGCCGGGCGTGATTCGGTCAACTCCGCTCGCCTTCGACGCGGTTTCGGACCCCGCCGGAACCGGCTGCGGCAAGGAGCAACGGCCGCATGAAGGCGAACGCGGAAATGGATTTCCGCGCTGCGACAACGACCCGAACTGGTCGCCGGTCGAAACAGCGCCGCTGGCGTTGCACCGCGACCGCAGGCAAGGAGGCCTGTTCCCATGTCGCAAAGGGCTGTTCCCGGCGTATGCCTTGACTCGCTGTTCGATCCGGCCGCGCGGACCGGCGCCAGCGGAGCGGTTGTTAGCGGCTGTACTGCCGACTGGCGGCAGGTAAGTCCAGGCGACGCGTTTGTGGCCGTGCTGGAGGACGACTCCGACGGGCACGACTTCGCCGACGAGGCGGTTCGCCGCGGCGCCGTCGCCGTGATCGCTGAGCGGCCGTTGCCGATCTTCGACGCGCCGGTCTATTACGTCGACGATACCCGCATTGCGCTGGGCGAGTTGTGCCACGCGCTGGTTGAGAGTCCCTCGCGGCGGTTGGCGGTCATCGGCGTCGTCGGGACGCAGGGCAAGTCCACCACGATCGCACTGTTGGAGTCGATCTTCGCGGCCGCCGGACGCCACGTCGGCGTTCTCAGCACGCTCAAGTCCTACGACGGCATGACGCGCAGCGAAGGCCAGCAAGGCCCGCTTTCGCCGCCCCGATTGGCGCGCCGCCTCGCCCGGATGGAGCAGGCCGGCTGCACCCACGTATTGCTGGAACTGTCAACCGAATCGCTCAGTCAGCACCGGCTGGCCGGCGTCGAATTGGACGCGGTCTGCGTCACCACGGTCGATTCGGCCCGGCTCGAACTATATCATTCCGCCCACAACTATCGCCAAGCGAGCCGCCGCGCGCTTACCTATCTTTCGCCCGGCGGCATGACGGTCATCAATGCCGACGACCCCGTCAGCAGCAGGTGGCTGAGCGAACTGGAAGGCCCCGCCCTCACCTATGGACTGGGCGACCAGGCGCAGGTTACCGCCGATGTCATCGAACAGAACGCCGGCGAGACCGTCTTCGTCCTTGTCGCCGGACACGATTCGGTTGCCGTACGCACCGCCATTGCCGGCGACGCCCATGTCTCGAACTGCCTCGCCGCGGCCACGCTTGCGCTGGCCTACGGCGTCGAGCTGACCGCCATCGCCGCGGGCATTGAGGCGATCCAAAAACTCCCGGCTCGCATGGAGCGGGTCGACTGCGGTCAGGATTTCGCCCTGTTCGTTGACGCCGCTGACACCGCCTTGGGGCTGAAAAGCACGCTGTGTACGGCCCGCAAGCTGGCCAGCGGTCGCGTGATATGCGTGCTGGGAGATTCGCTGCCGCCAAGTCCCGCCGAGGCTACGGCCATCCGCAGCGTGGTGACCAAACTCGCCGACCTGACGATCATCAGCGACGCCGTGGTGGCCGCCGATGCGGCTTGGCTCCCGAAAACCCAGCGCACAGGCGCCCTGCAGGTTGCCGCCAACCGCGGCGAAGCGTTCGCCTGGGCGGTGGCCGCGGCGCAGCCGGGCGACGTGGTCGTCATCGCGGGTAGCCGAGCGCCGACCCCGTTTGCATTTGGTTCCGTAGAAACAAGCGACGCCGATGCGGTCCGCGAATTGCTTTACGCTTGCGCAGGCCCCGCGCTGCGGCTGGCCGGCTGAGGTCATGCGTAAGGCCCAAATTAATCCGCCACGAGACAATTGCCGTTCCATGGCGACGACGCCAGTAATCGACCTTCAACCGTACTACCCATCCATGCCGCTGCTTGACTCCGGTTTGCTGTTTCCTGGTTCGTTTTCGGTGGGACTGCCGCTCCCCGTTTCCGCGGAACCGGCCGTGCTGGTCACCGTAGCCGGCGCGACGATGCTTCATACGCCTTGTTGTACGCCCGCCTGCGCGGAGACGGCACTGAAGGCGCTGCGAGGATTCCGAGCCGTCGCCCGGCGGGTGGTCTGGTGCAATTCGTCGGAACTGGCCGCCGCCCCGCGGGTCGATCTTCGCGCTTGGGGCCGCAAACTGGTCGAGCTAGGCGGCGTGCAAATGGCGGTCCTCAGCGGCGGCGGCGCTCGCGAAATCGCCATCGCCGCCCGCGACGCCGGCTTGCCCATCGGCCGCGTCGTGGTGTGCCCGGACGAGGTAACCGCACGCAACGTATTAGGCGACTCGCTCAACCCGGGCGACACGCTACTTGCTCTTGGCATAAGCGCCGACAACTGCTACAAGCTCGCGACGCGGTTGGAATCGAGGTTCGAACGCGAGCTCGTCATGAATTAGAGTCGTCCGTCGTTGGCAGCGCCGAGTGACCACTTTTCCCCCGACGCCTGACACCCGACACCCGACACCCGACACCTGACACCTGACACCTCATACCCGACACCTGCCACCTGACACCTTCAACAAACCACTCAGACTTCGTCGTTGGTCGGCGTCGATTGCGGGGTCGAACGCCGACCGCCCTCCCTGGGGTTGGAGCTTGATGCCCGTTCCTGGGCGGCTTCTGGGTCAGCCGCTCGGATGGGTGCTTCACGATGAAGTCTACGACTGAGCGTCGGGGCGGCGCGCCAGCGCCGTCCCGCGCTCAGCGGAAACATCGGCGACGGCGGCAGGGGGAAGGCCATCGGCGGCGCCGGCTGCGGCGCCAGTCCTTCCGCCTTCCCCCTACCGCCTTGCCCTGGGAGCCCTCGCCATGCCCGCATACGCTCACGTGCTCTTCGCCGGCGGCGGATCGGCAAGCCATCTCAACCCCGGCGTCGCCGTCGCCGAGCACCTCCGCCGGCAGATGCCCCACTGCCTGATCACGTTCGCCGGTTCCGGCGCCGCCCGCGAGCGGCACATGATCCATCTGGCCGGGTATCAGTACTCGCACATACCGGCTCACCCGATGCCTCGCAACCCGTTGGAAGCGGTGCGGTTCGTCACTGACAACGTCGCCGGTTATTGCGCCGCCCGATGGATGCTCCGCGAGCAACGGGTCTCGCTGGTCGTAGGGCTGGGCGGTTCGACGAGCGTTGCCGTGGTGCGTGCGGCGGTCGCCCGCGGCATCCCGGTCGTGCTCCTGGAGCAGAACGCCGTGCCGGGACGGACGACCCGCTGGCTTTCGCGCGCGGCCGCCATGGTCTGCGCGGCGTTCGAAGAGGTGCGTCCGCATCTCCACGTCCAAACGCCGGTTACCGTCACGGGCAATCCCTGCCGCAGCTCCTTCGAGCAACTTTATTTTCGCACCTATGGCCACGGCGAACCGGCTCAGCGAGCCGGGGCGTCCCCGCCCCCGGCATCGCCGCGCGTGCACACAACGCCCGGCCCCGAAGCCGCGCGCCGGCAGCGTCGCCTGGTGATCCTCGGCGGCTCCGCCGGCGCTCGCTCGATCAACGAAACGGCGCCCTCCGCACTGGCCAAACTTGGCGACAGGCTTTACGGCTGGCAGATCGTGCACCAGACGGGCGACGCCCAATTGCAGGAGACTGAAGCCCGCTACGCACAACACGGATTGCGGGCGCTGGCCGTCACCCACATCGACGAACTAGCCTCGGTGCTGTTCGCCGCCGACGCGGTCGTCTGTCGGGCCGGAGGCACGATGCTTGCCGAGCTCGCCCTGGCGGGCGTGCCCGCGCTGCTGGTTCCTCATCCGCAGGCCGCGGACAATCACCAAACCGCCAACGCCAAGGTTTACGCCGCCGCCGGCGCCTGCCGCATGATCGACCCGTCGCAACAGGGCGCTGCGATGGACGCCGCGATGGCCCGCGAACTCGAACCGCTGATCAGCGATCATCACATCCGCCAGGAGATGGGACGCAACATGCAGCGGCTCGCCCGACCGAACGCCTCGTCTCAAATCGCGGCGGCTATCGCGGACCAACTCTGCGGCGGCGTCGCCGGCCTGCTGGCGGCGTAGCCCGCGGCGGCGCTGATTCGATTTTCACGAAGCGCCGACCGGCCTCGAACCGCACGGGGCGTCCGCAGGTCGGCGGCCTGGTTTTCTTTGCAAACAGCTGTTTCGCTCGGATTTGCGTTGGGCGTTCTTATCGCAGCGCAGGTGCGCCGGCCTGCGGCTTTGAGAGCCGCCCGCCGTTGGATATCGTGTAGTTAGCGCCTGGAAGCGGCCTGCCGCGCCGCCGTCAGCCGGCGTACCATCGCTCTGGCGACCCTCGCACGCGGCGGTGGATCGTTCTCTGCGCCGCCGGCACAGTGCGTGAAAGGGGATTCGCTATGCACCGAGTTCTACTGTTGGGCGCCGGCAAGATCGGCCGGATGATCGCCCGGCTCTTGGTCGATTCCGGCGATTACAGCGTCACCGTCGCCGATGTCAACGCGGCCGCCTTGGATCGCATCGCCACCCGCACGGGCGTGTCCACGCTGGCCATCGATGCCGAGAGCCGCAGCGAGCTTGCCGCGGCCGTGGACGGCCACGACTCGGTGATCTCCGCTCTCAGCTTTTATCTCAATCCCCTGGTGGCCGAGGTCGCCTTGGCCGCGGGCGTCAGCTACTTCGACCTCACCGAGGATGTCCAGACCACCCGGCGGGTCCGCGACATCGCCCGGCACGCCCGCGAGGGCCAGGTCTTCATGCCGCAATGCGGCCTGGCGCCGGGGTTCATTTCGATTGTCGCCAATCACCTTACGCAACGGGTCGAAAAGCTGGACTGCGTTCGCATGCGCGTCGGCGCCTTGCCTCAGTTTCCTACGGGGGCGCTCAAGTACAATCTAACGTGGAGCACCGACGGGCTGATTAACGAATACTGCAATCCGTGCGACGCCATCCACGAAGGGCGCCGCATGGAAGTGCTGCCGCTCGAGGGCTACGAGCAATTCTCGCTGGATGGAGTGCGATACGAAGCATTCAATACCAGCGGCGGCTTGGGCACCCTCTGCGATTCGCTCGAAGGAAAAGTCCGGGAATTGAACTACAAGACCGTCCGCTACACTGGGCATTGCAATCAGGTGCTGCTGCTGGTCAACGAACTGCGGCTCAGCGAGCGGCGCGACCTGCTCAAGGACATTCTGGAATACGCCGTGCCGATCACCTTTCAGGACGTCGTGGTCACCTTCTGCACGGTGACGGGGCGCCGAGAAGGCCAACTGGTGCAGTACACCGACGCCCGCAAGATCTACCACCAGAAGATCGGCGACGAAGACTGGAGCGCCATTCAAATCACCACCGCCGCCGGGGTTTGCGCGGCGCTCGACCTGTTCGTCGCGGGGCGCTTGCCCAACCGCGGCTTCCTCCGGCAAGAACAGGTCGACTTCAACGATTTCATCGCGAACCGGTTCGGCGGCTACTACGATTCCCATATTGCCACGCGGTACAGCAGCGGCGCCGCCCTCGGCGGACAGACGACGCGGGACACCATGGACCCCAGCATCCAGCGGGAGCCGTCGATATGAATCAGCAAGTGGGGGACGCCCTCGCCCGAGTCGGGCTCGAGTTGCCCGCTCGGTCGGTGTCGATTGGCGATGCCTGGCAGCCAGGCGAGGGGGGCCCGCTCGTCGGACGTTCGCCGATTGACGGCAGCACGCTATTCGAAATCGCCGCGGCGAGCAGTCCGCAAGTCGATCAAGCGATCGCCGCGGCGGCGGAAGCGTTCTTGCAGTGGCGCACCGTGCCGGCGCCTGTGCGGGGGCAGTTCGTCCGCCGCTTCGGCGAGAAGCTTCGCGAGCATAAGGCCGATCTGGCCGCGATTGTCACCTGGGAAGCCGGGAAGATCGTGCAGGAGGCCCTAGGCGAAGTCCAGGAGATGATCGACGTCTGCGAGTTCGCCGTGGGGCTGAGCCGGCAGTTGTACGGCAAGACGATCGCCAGCGAGCGGCCCGGCCATCGGCTGATGGAGCAGTGGCACCCGCTGGGGCCGGTAGGCGTCATCACGGCGTTTAATTTTCCTGTGGCCGTGTGGGCCTGGAACGCGGCGATCGCGTGGGTCTGCGGCGATCCGGTGGTGTGGAAGCCGTCGGAGAAGACGCCGCTGTGCGCGCTGGCCTGCCAGGCGATCTTCCAGCGGACCCTAGCCGAAAGCGAGGGCGTGCCGGCGGCGATTTCGTGCCTGGTGGTTGGCGGCGCGGACGTGGGCACGCGCATTGCCGAGTCGCCGAAGTTGCCGCTGACGTCGGCGACGGGTTCAACGCGCATGGGACGGGCGGTGGCCGAAACCGTGGCCAGGCGGCTGGGACGTTCGCTCTTGGAACTAGGCGGCAACAACGGCATGATCGTCGCGCCGACGGCGGATCTCGATCTGGCCGTGCGGTCCATCGTGTTTGCTGCGGTCGGCACGTGCGGTCAGCGGTGTACGACGCTGCGACGATTGATCGTGCATGAATCGGCGGCCGATGAGCTTCGCGACCGGTTGCTGAAAACCTATGAGAGCGTGCCGATCGGCGACCCCAGACAGCCGCAGACCCTCGTCGGGCCCCTCATTGATGAAGCCGCCGGCAAGGCGATGGACGATGCCCTGCGAGCGGCGGCCGAGCAGGGGGGCAAGGTCTACGGCGGCGGCCGGGTTGCCGAAGGCGTGCCGCCAGGCGGCTGTTACGTGCGGCCGGCGATTGTGGAGATCGGACGAGACGCGCCAATCGTTCAGCAGGAAACGTTCGCCCCGATCTTGTACCTGATGCGCTACGGCGACCTGGAGGAAGCGATTGCCATGCACAACGCCGTGCCGCAGGGCTTGTCCTCGGCTATTTTTACGGGCGATGTGCGCGAGGCCGAGATGTTCTGCTCGCCCAGCGGTTCGGACTGCGGCATCGTCAACGTGAACATCGGCACCAGCGGCGCCGAGATCGGCGGAGCGTTTGGCGGCGAGAAGGAGACCGGCGGCGGTCGCGAGTCGGGCAGCGACGCCTGGAAGCAGTACATGCGGCGGATCACCAACACGGTGAACTACTCAAACGAGTTGCCGCTGGCGCAGGGGATACGGTTCGACGTGTAACGGAAGCTACCCCTCAACGCCCGAAGCCGCGGCTCAACACCCGAAGCCGCGGCTCAACACCCGAAGCCGCGGCTCAACACCCGAAGCCGCGGCTCAACGAGCCGCCGGAGCGGTGGCAATAAGCGGCCTACTTCGCCGCTCCGGCCGCTCGTTGAGCGGCGGCTACTGTCCGGCGATCGCTGCTAACGCGGCCGTTTGTTCGTAATCGCGGATGCCGGCGGTGGCGCCCAGCGCGGTGACGCAGCAGGCGCCGGCGGCGCACCCGAGGCGACCGGCGTCGGCGGGGCTCATGCCGCGTAGCAGACCGGTGAGCAAGCCGCCGAGAAAAC
>QEVI01000248.1 GCA_003576855.1 Planctomycetota bacterium | reverse complement strand
GCGACGGCTACTGCACGCGATGCCGGCCGCGGACCTGCCGGACGGGCGAACTCCCCTGCCGGTGCGAAAACTGCCCGCCGAAATAGCCGGCCGCCTAGCCGCGGCGCTGGGCGTCGCGTTTGGTCCTTGCAGCAACGGCGTCTGGCGATTAGCGTCGTGCGGTAGTCGAAGTCATCGCCGGCCGCGGCGCGCGGCCGCCGGCCGCCCATGCGAGGTCGGCCGCCAATTGCACGAGGCGCTTATGGACGATTCTGACGCGAGTTTTCTGCTGGCGGGATCGGAGCTTCATTCGCGAGCACGATGGCACTGCGAGCCCCGCCGCTGGTCGGTGACGCCCCTGGAACGGGCGATGCGGATCGAGCCAGATGCGCCCACCGATTTCTGGCGAAAAACCCATTACGGATTTGAGGCCGACAACGGCCATTTCCTCGGCGCCGAGGTTGACGGCGACTTCACCTTGACCGCCCTGGTGACGTACCGACCGGTACACCAGTACGACCAGGCGGGTTTGATGGTCCGATTGTCGCCGACGTGCTGGCTGAAGACATCGGTGGAATATGAACTTGACGAGCCTGGGCGGCTGGGCGTCGTCGTTACGAACAACGGCTACTCGGATTGGTCGACCCAGGACGTCGCGCCTGGAGGCGGACGCATCTGGCTCCGCGTACGGCGCCAAGCGAACGACTACTTCGTGGAATCGTCGTGGGACGGCTCGACCTGGCAGCAGTTGCGCATGACCCACCTCGAGGACGCTCAATCCACAGCGGTAATGGCCGGGGTGTACGCGTGCAGTCCCAAGGGGGCTGGTTTCGTCGCTGAGTTTAGCGGCGTGACGATGACCAGGTGAAGGCCAGCGTCGCGCAACGGGGGCTGCCGGAAGCTGCGAAGATCGACCGCGAGGGGACGTACGCCCAGACAGAGGCCTGCTTGAAGCGAGTGGAAACGAAGGGATGCCAATGTCGAGTGAACTACCGCCGGCGGTGGAGGGTTTTCCGCACAATTTCGTCTGGGGCGTGGCGACGAGCGCTTACCAGATCGAGGGTTCGCCGGAGGCCGACGGCAAGGGGCTGAGCATTTGGGACGCTTTCTCGCGGATGCCGGGCAACATCGCCGGCAATCACAACGGCGACGTGGCGTGTGATCACTACCGCCGCTGGCGCGAGGACGTAGCCCTCATGCGGCAGCTTGGCGTACGGGCGTATCGATTCAGCATCGCCTGGAGCCGCGTGCTGCCCGAAGGGACGGGCCGGGTCAACCGCCGGGGCCTGGACTTCTACGACGAACTGGTGGACGAGCTGCTGTCGCAGAACATCCAGCCGTATGCAACGCTATACCACTGGGACATGCCGTGGGCGCTGGATGCTCGCGGCGGATGGCTCAACCGCGACTGCGCCGGCTGGTTCGCGGAATACGCCGAGGCGGCGGGCCGGCGGCTTGCCGACCGAGTGCGGCATTGGATCACGTTGAACGAACCGTGGGTAGTAGCTGACCAGGGCCATTTGCGCGGCGCGCTTGCGCCAGGAAGGCGAAGCAAGTACGACGCCCGTGCGGCTGCGAACAACCAACTCCGCGCCCACGGCGCCGCCGTAGCCGCCTTGCGAACTGCCGGTCCAATGCAACTGGGCGTGGCGGTGAATCTCACGCCGCAGCACCCCGCGAGCGACTCCCCGGCCGACCGGAACGCGGCGCGACTGGCCCACGCGTATGTCAATCGCCAGTTCCTCGATCCGATCCTGCTGGGCCGGCACCCGGACGAAATGGCCGAGCTGTACGGCCCGGCCTGGCGACCGCTCGATGATGCGGACCTGGCGGCGGTGCGACAGCCGATCGACTTCGTCGGCGTGAACTACTACTTGCGCGAAGTCGTGCAAGCCGACGCCGCGGCAACGCCCTTTCCGTTTCGCACCGTCAAGCAGGCGGGCCGCCCTCACACCGCCATGGGGTGGGAGGTTTATCCAGCGGGGCTGACGGAAATCCTTCAGTGGGTGCACCGCGAGTATGGCGCCGTGCCGCTGTATATCACGGAAAACGGCGTGGCACTGGACGACATGGAACCCGGCGGCGACCTGGCGGCCGACCCGGACCGCGTCGCTTACCTTCGCGACCATCTGGAGTCGGCGCTGGCAGCGATGCGGGCCGGCGTGGACCTGCGGGGTTACTTTTTGTGGTCGCTTTTGGACAATTTCGAGTGGCAGTTCGGGTACGGCAAGCGATTCGGCGTCGTATACGTGGATTTTGCGTCTGGGAGGCGCACGCTGAAGGCCTCGGCGCGGTGGTATCGCCGCCAGATTGAACAAGGCTAGGCGGCGTTGTCCTGCAGAGCTCGGTGCAAACCATGGAGCTACGGAGGACACGGAGAAGGGAGCTGGTTTATTGCCGTTCCGGTGAGGTCGGCGCCAGCGCGCACTCCGCTGGCATCGTCCTCGTAAATGTCCAAATGACTCGAGGGAAGCGAAGAATGCATGTCTCGCCGCTTCGTGGATCTCCGTGCTCTCCGTGCCTCTGTGGTTTGAATTTCCAACGCGCTCTGGCGTCTAGCGCGCAGAGGCGGCCGGGGGCCGCACGGCCTTATCGGGACAGTTCAATTCGGACTTCGGTGTTGCCTGCCGGCGGTACGTTAAGCCGCAGCGATCCGTCGGAGAACTTGACGGGCCATTTCCGGGCCGAAGCTGCCGCGGCCTTGGCCGAATTCGGGTCGTCGGTCCACACCTCGAGTCCTTCGGACGTCCGTTGCGATTGGTCGCCGCCCGCGGCCGAATCGGGGGGTGAAATCATAACGCGGTGCTCGCCCACGACGGCGCCCTTCTGGGCCGGCTTGACCAGTTCCAGCACGAAGCGCCCTTGATCGTCCGTCGTGGCGAACGAACCGGAGCCCGGATTGTCCGTATCCGTGGCGATGGGCTGGGTCGTGATGGTCGCCCCGGCGAGCGGCTGTCCGTCGAGGGTAAGCGTGCCGGCCACCGGCGCCACGGCCGCATCGCCGCCGCATCCGACGCCGATCGCCAGTGACGTCAGCAGCAGGCACACTCGCCACGCGGAAGGATCGCTCATGGTCGCAACCAGCTTTGATTAAACTGAGGAAGATGCGCCGCCGCTGGGCGTGAAGCCAGGGCTACCGCTGGGCCAGCGTTTCGTCGCCGGCGATCGTGGACATGGCCCCGAACAAAAAGATGTCGATCGAATCGGCGATGAACTGCACCGACCCGTCGCACATGACGATGCTCAGGCCCGATGGGTGCAAGCTCCCCCACGAACGCTTGCAGGGATCGTCGCCGAAGTCCCCGTTGATCTGCCGGCAGCGATCGTAGTCGGAGATGATCGAGCGGGTTTGCAGAAACGTCAACGAACGCTGATACGAGGTATACGTATATGCCCAAAAGGTCCTGCGCCGACGCGATTCCGGCAGCAGGCCCGTATGGGCCTTCTCGGCCAGCATCATGGTTTGAGTCGTTCCGTCGCTGATCTCGCGAAGCTTTACGGGCGCCTTCAGGCTCCAGGGACTCGTACGTTCCTTGCGGGTCTTCGACCACGGATTGTCGTACATGCGGCCGATGCCCGGCAGCGGCCCTCGCTGATGCACAAAGGCTTCGTTGTGCTGCGATGAGCTGTCCCAGAAGGCGCCCGACTCCACGGTGCATAGGCCCGCGTTGGCGCGATACGAGCCGCGATTGTAGGGCGCCAACGCGCCCGGCCCGGAGGCGGGATTGTCGTTCAACTCCGTTTCTTCATCGGAGGGGCAATCGAAGACGATGGGATTCGATTCGCGCAGCGTCTTGTTGATCTTGCCGTCGCCGTCCATGTCGACAATCGCCTCGTTCGGTTCATCGAAGTCGTAAGTGTTGTACAGGGCCTGCAGTTCGATATAAGGCAAGATGAAGATCGACCAGCCGGCCCCGCTCTGGGTGCTGCAACACTCCCCCTCGGTGATGCCCCCCGGCGGCAGCGAACCCTTGGCGCTCTCGTAATTGAGACACCCCAACGCAAGCTGGCGCAGGTTGTTCTGGCACTGGCTGCGCCGCGCCGCTTCGCGGGCCGCTTGCACTGCCGGCAGCAACAGTGCAACAAGCACGCCGATGATGGCAATTACGACCAATAGCTCCACAAGCGTAAAGCCAAACGCACGCCGGCGCGCTCGGACCAACGACCCATGGGGCGGGCGAAGCTGCATGGCAGTTAACTTCAGCGGCTAGCGACTGGAACGGCGGAAAAGGGCGCCGCGGCGGCACAGCCGGCTTCCCACACGGAGCGAGCACTAAAAAGCAAGATAAGTCAGCCGGAAGTCGGCGCAATTGCCTCCGCTGCAGTTAGAATACCGACTCCGCACGCGCTAATCAATCTACTTGTCAAGCATCCGCCGGGCCGGCGCAATTTGCCCCCGCCGATGCAACACCGGCGTGGCGTGCGGTGCGGATTTGACCTTCGGTCTCTTCAGGAGGAATCGACATGCGCTTCGCGTCAGCGCCCTGCCGGGCCATGGGGGCGACCTTCGTCTCCGCATGGCTACTTGTCGGATATGCCCTGGGCGAAGAGCTGCTGGAGGACCCCAGCCGGGCGGCTGAGCCGGTCCGCGTAGGGCCGTTCGCCGCCGACGTGTTGCACGTTTATACCGCCGCCGACGGCTTGCCGACGAATGACGTCCGATGCGTACTGGCAACCGATGACGGCCGCGTATACGCCGGAACCGCCGAGGGCCTCGGCCGGTGGGATCCGGCCGCCGGGCGGTGGACGCCGGCGGTCGACAAGCGCGGCGCCGTCCGATCGCTGGCCTGCCAGGGCGATTCCATCCTAGCCATCGTCGACGGCACCGTGCTGCAGTTGGACCGGCTAGGCGCTCAACCGACGACCGTCGCTGAATTGCCGCCGGAACTGGCCGAAGATGCGGCGCTCGCCATGGCCGCGGTTGATCAGAAGGTTTACGTCGGAGGGCGCGCCGGGCTATTCGTTATTGCCGGCGGTAGCATTGGGCCGGCCGAGACCTACAACAAGCTGGCCGCAGCCAACCCGGCCGTTAGGCAACTTGCTGCCAGTGAGCGTGGCGATTTGGCCGTAGCCGGGGCCGAGGGCCTCTTCGTAGGCGCCGACGATCGCTGGCAGCCGCTATACCCGCGGGCCGATAAACGGAGTTGGCTGCCGGTCGACGTGCGGGGCGTCGCCTACGACCGGGCGGGGCGGCTGTGGTTTGCCAGTCCGCAAGGGGTCGGCTGTGGCGAGGACGAGAGCTGGCGGCTGTACACCGGCGCCGAGGGGTTGCCCTACGATGACTTCACCACAGCGGTTCGCGGCGAAGACGGCGTCGTCTGGTTCGGGACGAAGTTGGGCGCGATTCGCTTCGACGGCGCGCGATGGAACTACCGACAAGGCCGCCGCTGGACGCCGCACGACGACATCCGGTCAATCGCCGTCGACGCCGCCGGCAACGCCTGGCTCGCGACCTCTCACGGCGTGGGACGCATCGAGCGGCGACCAATGACGCTGGCGGAAAAGGCCCGGTTCTACGAAGACGAAATCGACCGGTATCATCGTCGCACGCCGTATGGCTACGTCGATTGGGTGACGACGTCGGCCCCCGGGACGAAAGCGGGAATCAGGCAGCACGACAGCGATAACGACGGCCTCTGGACGTCGATGTATGGCGCCGGCGAGTGCTTCGCCTACGCGGCGACGAAAGACCCGCAGGCTAAGGAACGAGCCAATGCGGCGTTTGACGCGGTAAAGTTCCTCAGCGACGTGACGCAAGGCGGTACGCCGCCGGCGCGAAAGGGCTTTCCGGCAAGGTCGATTTTGCCGACCTCCGGCGCCGATCCGAACGATCGCGACAATGCGGCGCGCGATCGCGCCATGCGCGAGCACGAAGATCCGCATTGGAAGGAACTGTCGCCCCGGTGGCCCGTGAGCGCCGACAAGAAATGGTATTGGAAGACCGACACGAGCTCCGACGAGCTCGACGGCCACTACTTTCTCTATGCGGCGTACCATGACCTTGTCGCCGAAACGACTGAAGAAAAAGAGCGCGTCCGCCAGGTCGTGTACGACGTCACCTCGCACCTCGTCGAACACGACTACGCGCTGGTTGATCACGACGGCCAGCCGACTCGCTGGGCGCGGTTTAACCGCCAGGTGCTCGATCACGGACATCTCATCGACGGCCGTGGCTTAAACTCGCTCAGCATCCTCTCGTATCTGAAGACGGCCGAGCACATTACCGGAGACTCCAAGTTCCGCGAGCATTACGATCGTCTTGTGCGGGAGCACTCCTACGCCGCGAACACGTTCCACCCGAAGTGGTCCCTCGGCCACGGCACGGGCAATCAATCCGATGACGAAATGGCGTTCATGTGCTATTACAACTTGCTGCGTTATGAGACCGACGCGCAGCTCTTGAAGTTATACCGGCAGTCGTTGTCCTGGTATTGGCTGCTCGAGCGGCCGGAATGCAATCCGCTGTTCAATTTCATCTTCGCCGCGGTGTGGAACGGCAGCGACGGCTATCCGGCGCGCTCGGCGCCTCAAGACGCGCTTGACGACGCGGTGGACACGCTCAAACGGCTGCCGCTTGATCGCTTCGACTGGGCTCACCGCAATAGCCATCGCACGGACGTGGTAAAGCTGGCCAATCCCTGGTTTCGCAATTCGGGCTGCCTCGCCGGCGGCAAGGTGATTCCAGTGGATGAGCGCCACTTCGAGCATTGGAACCACAACCCCTGGCGGCTGGACACCGGCGGCAGCGGACAGGGACTGGCCGACGGCGCTGTCTTTCTACTGCCGTACTACCTGGGCTTGCACCACGGCTTCATCCAGGAGTAGGAGACCCGGCAATGCGAGGCCCAGGTAAGGCGTGAGCGCTGAGCCAAGAGCTGCCAGCCATGAGCCTGGGGATTTGAGCCCTGGGCGACGGTTTCCTGCCAGACGGGTCGTCGCTAGAATTGGCCTTGCGCGTAATTGGCATGCCAACGAGAAGCTGCGCTTGATCGCCTCCGCGCCGACCTCATGGCCCAGCCTGCGGAAGCGGTGAAGGCGCCGGCCCCTCGCCGACCAACCGGCGGCGTCACAGCGCACATCGCCCTCGTAGCTCAGGGGATAGAGCAGCGGTTTCCTAAACCGTGTGTCGCAGGTTCGATTCCTGCCGGGGGCATTTGCTGGAAGCACCCTGAGGGCCGGAGATGGCAAGCACTCTGGAAGTGCCGTCACGGCAGGCAGCAATGGCCGCGAGGAATAAAGCTTCCTTGGTGCGCCGATAGTTACGCGCCGGTGCGCTCTATCCGCCCGGGCAGGGGCCGAAGATGCTCCGCACTTGGGGAAGTCCTATCAGCCCGTTGAAGTAACGTCCCGTCGCAAGGTCCTTTGTTCAGACAGTCCGCCAGCGGGGGCCGTCGATGGGCGTCAGGAGCGGTTGAAGCCGG
>QEVI01000247.1 GCA_003576855.1 Planctomycetota bacterium | reverse complement strand
GTCCGAAGACACGACGGATGCCGCTATCAGGATGGAAATCTGGAACGCGGTTGCGGCCGAGGTGCCGGCAAAGGGCTTGCTCGAAGAACAGGCGAGGCGGCTTCAGGCAAAGCGGACTCGGGAGCTCGAGACGGAAAAAGCCCGGCTGGCAAATGCGCTGTCAGCCGGCGAATCCGTCTGGATCGCCACCAATCCGGCCATTCCCCTTTCCTGTTATTGCGTCTTCTGTGCCTCTTTGCGGCCACCCCCGCAACCACTGAAAACAGCATCATGCCAGCCGTTTCCACCGTTACCGATCGACCGGACGCCGACTACCAGGCCTCGCTCGCGGCCATCCAGGCGGCCATCGCGCGGTTCAAGGGGTGCAACGAGCAGGAGCTGCACGAGCTGTCCGACGATCTCAACGAGCTGGCCCGCATGGCCGAGAAGCTCCGCTCCGGACGGGTGGAGATCGCCGTCTTCGGCGAGATCAGCACCGGCAAAAGCGCCCTGATCAACGCGCTGTGCGGCGAGCAGCGGGCCGCCGTCAACGTCCGCGGCGGCTGGACGAAAGACGTTTGGCACGTCCCCTGGGAGTCGGCCGGCTACTGCGTGCCGGGGCTCGAGCAGTCGCAGGTCGTGCTGGTCGATACGCCGGGACTGAACGAGGTGGACGGCGCCCACCGCGCCGAAATGGCCCACGCCGCCGCCGCGCGGGCCGACCTGGTGATCTTCGTCGCCGACTCCGATCTGAACGACATCGAGTATCGCGCCTTGGTCGAGCTGGCCGCCAGCGACAAGCCGCTGCTGCTGGTCTTGAACAAGGCGGACCTCTACCGGCCCGACCAGCTTCGCGACCTGCTCGCGCTCTTCCGCGGACCGCGGCTCGCCGGCGTCGTCGAGCCGCAGAACATCGTCGCCGCTCAGGCCGATCCCCGCGAAGTCGAGTACGTCATCCAGTCGGCCGACGGCCGAACGCGCTCCGAGTGGCGCCGCCCTCAGCCGAACGTAGAAGAGGTCAAGGCCCGCATCGTCGAGCTGCTTTCGGCCGACGGCAAAGCGCTGATCGCCCTTAACGCCGCCATCTTCGCCGCCGATAAGAGCGACCGCATGTCGGCGCTGCGGGTCCGGTTCCGCGAAGAGGAGGCGGCCCGCACGATATGGAGCTTCGCCGTGACGAAGGCCCTGGCCGTCGCGCTGAATCCGATCGGCGCCGCCGACGTGATCGGCGGCATCGCCGTCGACGCGGCGATGGTCGTCACGCTGGGCCGCATCTACGGCATCCAAATCTCGACGAACAACGCCCGCTCGCTGGCCGCCTCGATCGCCAAGTCCGCCGGCCTGGTGACGGTGTTCGAGGCGATGGTGAGCTGGGCCTCCTCGGCGTTCAAGGCCCTCACCGTGGGCCTGGGCGTCGTCGTCACGGCCGTGCCGCAAGGCGCCGCCGCGGGCTTTGGGTCCTTCATCGTCGGGCAAGCCGCCCGCTACTATTTCCAGCACGGCGCCAGTTGGGGCGCACAGTCGCCCAAGCAGGTCGTCTCCCAAATCCTGGCCAACACCGACAAGCAATCGGTGCTCGATCGGCTCAAGGGCGAAATCATGAAAAAGCTCGCCCTCAACCGCCATGCGAAGTAGCGGCCGCCACCCGCGGCTACTGCAGCCGCGGCTCAACGAGCCGCCGGAGCGCGGCAAACCAGCGCGGCGCGTGACCGCCCCGGCCGCTCGTTGAGCGGCGGCTAGCGTCGCCGCTGCGGCGCTCTACTACTGCAGCCGCGGCTCAACGAGCCGCCGGAGCGCCCAAGAGCGGACTGAGCGGTGGTGAGCCGCCAGATGCGGCGTATGCTTTCGTATTCCGCCATGGCTTTCTTCCGCCGCCCCGGCGGCTCGTTGAGCCGCGGCTGCCTGCCCCCTGCCCCCCTGCTCCCATGCTCCCATGCTCCCAACCGTACACGGCGATCTCTACGACTATCCCAAGTACTACGACCTGGTCTACGGCTCCGACTGGAAGGCCGAGGTCGACTTTCTCAACGAATGCTTCTCCCGCTTTGCCCGCGGACCTGTGCGGCGCCTCTTCGAACCGGCCTGCGGCACGGGGCGGCTGATGTTCCGCCTGGCCCGCGCGGGATACCACGTCGCGGGACTCGATCTGAATCAACGGGCCGTTGACTTCTGCAACAAGCGGCTGCAACGGCACGGCCTGAAGCCGACGGCCTTCGTCGGCGATATGGCGAACTTCGCGCTGCAGCGCCCCGTCGACGCCGCCTTCAATACGATCAACAGCTTCCGCCACTTGTCCACCGAGGCCCAAGCCAAAGGCCACCTGCAATCCGTCGCCCGGTCGCTCCGCAAGGGCGGCGTTTATGTGCTCGGCCTGCATCTGACGCCGACGGCGCAGCCCCCCTTGGACGAGGAAAGCTGGTCCGCCCGCCGCGGCAATCTCTCGGTGTTGTCGCGGCTGTGGGTGATCGAGCGCGACCGGCGGCGCCGCATCGAGCGGGTTGGCATGAGTTTTGACGTTTATACGCCCACCCGGCAATTCCGCATCCAGGGCGAGTCGAGCTTCCGCATGTACACCGCCGCCCAGATGCAGCGGCTGCTGGCCGAGGTCCCCGAACTGGAGGTAACGTCGGTCCACGACTTCGCTTACGACGCCGCCAAGCCGACCAAGATCGACGGCGCCGCCGAGGACGTCATCTATGTCCTCCGCCGAAAATGAACCGATCTTCGCAGCTTTGCCGCCTGGGAGGACAATGCAGCGACGCCTTATCCTCCCGGCGCCCACGGCACGAAGACATAATGGGACGGTTCGCCGCAGCCCCGGCTCGCAAGCGGGCCTCCGGCCGCCATTTCATTTATAGCCCCGGCCTCCGGCCGGGGGTTTTGGGCATGGCCGCCGACTACGCCCTGCACCGCAACCGCCCCTCGCCTAACATCCCCCCGGAAGCATCCGGATGTCCCCAACGCGCTTTTGGTTTTTCCCTCTCCAATACAAACAATAAAGAATTCGCGCCCATTCGCGCAATTCGCGGGCAAAGCCTTCCCCCGCTGCGTCCCGTAATCGCCGTTAGTACCTGACTTGGCACAGCCCTTGGGTTTATCGTGAGCGAAAGCGCCGCGCCTGCGTTGCCTGCGACCCTGCCGCCATCGGCGCACAGCCAGCAGCGCGCGCCGTTCGTCGCCTGGGTGCTGGCGCAGTTGGGAATCCCGGTGCACGCGGGCGACCGCGAGCTCTTGATCGATCTGGCCGAACCCGATCGCCCGGCCTTCGACGGCCAGGCGCAGCTTCGCGTGGCGCTCGGGCCCGATGTGAGCCCGCCGCAGGAGTCCCTTGCGCTCGACGGCCGATTCGGCCGCTGGCTCGCGGCTCGGCTGCAGTCCAGCGGTGCGGCGCTCCATGCCCGCCCCCGGATGCAGCCCATGGCCGTCAACGAGATTTCCGCGCGGCTGTTCCCCGCCTACGAAGTCGAAAACGGACAAATACATCTGGCGGGCTGCCAACTCACCGACCACCCGTTTCTGCGGCTCTCGTTCGCCGCCGATGAGGGCGACTGGTCCGTCCGGCATGTCTATGTGTCGCCCGATGGGGCGCCGCTGGCCGACGAGCTGGTCGCCAGGCTCGGCCTCGACGACTTGGAGCCGATTCGGCGCCACGCCCCGCGGCTGGACGACGCCGCGCTTCGCTCGCTCGTCGCCGCCGGTCGGCGGATCGCCGCGAAACCGTCGGCCGACGACGACCCGGGGCCAGCCATCGTCGAGCCGCTGGTCGCCGCCGTGATCTGGGTCCGCCATGCCCAGGGAACGCTGCAGTTCACGATCGGCCGCAGGATCGCGCACCTGCCGTTTAGCGCCTGGGCCAGCCTGCTCACGCCGCCTCCCTTCATTGCCCCGCATTCCGGCGCAAGCACCTACAGGCTGGCCGCCACCGATGATGGTCGCATCGACGCCGCCGACGAAATCGCCGTGTGCGAACAGTCGGGCCAGCGCGTCCTGCGGCAGGAGTTGGTCCAGTGCAGCGTCACGGGCAAGCGCGTGCTGGGCGAACTGACCGCCGTCTGCCCCGTCTCCGGGCGCCCGGCCCTGCGATCGACGTTCGTCGCCTGCACCGTCTGCCGGCAACGGGTGTCCAGCGGCGTCATGGAAGGGGGCGCGTGCCAGGCGTGTCGTAGCCTGTCTTCCTGTTCGAAGGACGACCCGCGGCTCGTCTGGATCTTCACCGAGCATCCGGGGCTCGACCGCTGGAAGAACTGGGAGCTTGCCGAAACGGCGACGTCCTACATCGCCCAGGCCGCCGGCCTGTGGAAGCGGCTGCTGATCGTCGTCGACAAGGAAACGCTCGCCATCCGCCGCCTGGCGACCGCCGACCGGCTGTCGAAGACCTGGATCGACGCCCCCGACGCCCTGGCGAACGAACTGCTGAAGTAGCCTCACCGCCGACGCCCGACGGCCAATCGGCATGGCAGTTCCCCAGCCGCCGCGTACCGTTTTGCGCCGCCGGCTAGCCGGCGGGGCACGCCCGCCCGGAACCAGCCCCGCCACCCGCCTGGAAACGCCGCCGCCACCCGGCTGCCAGCGCACGGCTTCTGGGGCAAACGCCCCAAGCTCGTCGCCGTTCGAAGCGCCAACGGCAGTCGTAAAGCAAATGCGATAGACGCCTTAAGGCTTTATTCGGAAAAGACTTACGGCTGACAATGGCTAACTGGCGCAAGCGTCGCCGTAGGCCGGCTATGAGGGGAAAGCCGTTTTTTTTCTAGACTCCGTTTTTGCCGTGGGTACAATTGAGAGGCTGCGGTACGGCCAGATTCCTCCCCGTCATGCCTACGCTGTTAACGACGCCCAAGCACCTCCGCGGTATGCTCCCGCTCGGACTTCGCATTCTGTAGAGACTTTGGCCTGTGCCCCCCAGCAGGCCCCTCGCGAAGTCGTCAGAGGAGAAGCGACCACGCCTTTAGGCCTTGCTTGATGTGCGCGCCAGCGTGCGGCGGCTTGCGGGGCGGGTCTTCCTTGCGGTCGCGGCGCTGCTGGGTTGCGGCTGGCGGTGCGTGGTTGGATGGTACTTCGCGATTAGCTGGGGAAGTTGATCGTTGTCGCGATGGCAGGCGCCTCGCCGCGAGCGCGCCTCAACTCTCTCCGGCCGATCGCTTGAGCGTTTGTTCCGTCGCCGCGGAGTGCATAAGCGTAGCGGCTTGGGCGCCCCGTCGCGAGAGGCGAAAGCATAACAATTGCGGAGTGGTTATGCACAGCGAAACCCGTACCGCGCTTCGGCGATTTCTCCGCAGTTGTAATCTTCTACCAAATCTCGATCGGCGAGTTGCTTTCGATCGAGCGGTGTTAAGATTGGGTGTCTCGGTTGCCATGACTTGGGGGAGCATTCCGCGCTTGCGCGCGGCGGACCGTCGCCACGGGAGTCCCGCCGCCTACCGCCGGCCTAACGTCGCCGCGTCTTCCTGGCGCGGAGCCGCAGCGCCGCCGGCCAGCGCCAGCGCTGCCAGCGCTTGGCGCGGCCAGCGCATCGCGCATTCCCTCAATCCACGGCGCCGCGGCGGCCCGTAGGACCCACGATAGCACGAGGAGTGTGGAAACTTGTACGACGCATTACTGGAACATGATCTGGAAGACGATGTGGTAGCCGTCGACGGCGACGTCGAGATCGACGCCAAAGCCTTGGATCACGATCTCGACGACGGCGACGACGAGCTGTCGCTCGATCTGGCCGACGACATCAAAGACGACGTCGTCGAGTCGCTCGACTTCGACGACGAAATCCCCGAAGGCGAATCGTGGTCCGACGATCCGGTGCGGATGTACCTCACCCAGATGGGCGAAATTCCGCTGCTCACCCGGCAGCAGGAAATCAACCTCGCCCGCCGCATCGAAACCACCCGCACCGCCTTCCGCCGCCGGCTGCTGGCCTGCGATTACGTCATTCGCGCGTGCTTCAAAGTCCTCAATCGCGTCCACCGCGGCGAACTGCCCTTCGACCGCACCGTGCAGGTCTCGGTGACCGACCGGCTGGAAAAGGAGCAAATCCTCGGCCGCTTCCCCCACAATCTCGAAACCATCGACCTGCTGCTGAAGCGCAACGAGGAAGACTACCGCATCGCCACCAGCCGCAGCGAGAAGCCGGCCCGCCGCGAGCAGGCCTGGAAGAACCTGGCCCGCCGCCGACGCCGCGCCGTCATGCTCATCGAGGAGCTCGGCCTGCGCACGCAGCGGATCGAGTCCCACATCCCGACGCTGGAAAAATTCAGCGTCCGCGTGGATGAGATCCGCGCCCAGCTCGAGCAGATGAAAAAGGATCGCCGGCCGATCGCCGAGCGCAAGCCGCTGCTGATCGAGTACCGCAACATCCTCCGCATGACGCAGGAGACGCCGACCAGCCTCCGCAATCGGGTGAACTACATCAAGGAGGTCTACTCGAAGTACCAGCGGGCCAAGCGCGGCCTCAGCGAAGGGAACCTCCGCCTGGTCGTGTCGATCGCCAAGAAGTACCGCAACCGCGGCCTGTCGTTCCTCGACCTCATCCAGGAAGGCAACGCCGGCCTGATGCGGGCCGTCGACAAGTTCGAATACCGCCGCGGCTTCAAGTTCTGCACCTACGCCACCTGGTGGATCCGCCAGGCCATCACCCGCGCCGTGGCCGACCAGAGCCGCACGATTCGCATTCCGGTCCACATGGTCGAAACCATGAGCCGCGTGCGGAACGTCTCGCGGGCCCTGCTGCAGCGACTGGGCCGCGAGCCGACGATCGAAGAGACGGCCAAGGCCGCCGGCTGCTCGGTCGACGAGGCCCGCCGGGTGCTGGCGATGAGCCGCTACCCGATTAGCCTCGACCGCCCCGTGGGCAACAGCGAAGACAGCCACTTCGGCGACCTGCTCCCCGACCAGGGGGCCGAGAGCCCGGCCATCGGCGCTGCCCAGGAGATGCTCCGCTCGCGGATCACGCAGGTCCTCAAGACCCTCAGCTACCGCGAACGCGAGATCATCAAGCTCCGCTACGGCCTGGGCGATGGCTACAGCTACACGCTGGAAGAAGTAGGCCACATCTTCAAAGTGACCCGCGAACGCATCCGGCAAATCGAAGCCAAGGCCGTCCGCAAGCTGCAGCAACCCAGCCGCAGCGCCGAGCTGAGCGGGTTTCTCGACTAGCGCATGGCGCGGCGAGCGCTTTAGTTCACGGCCGATCTGTGCCTTTGGGGGCAGGCCACTACCCCCAAAGGCTTTTTTGGGTCCGCCGCCGGCGCGGGCGTTGCGGCTGCTCCCTCCCATTGGCGGCGAGCGACCATTCGTCGACACGGCAATCGGCCTTTCTGCTAGCACGCCGTCTTCTCCCAAGAAGATTACAAATTAAAGGGTCCTCAGCGGAATTCGTGGGTGAGTTGACGTTGCTTGGCGGGGCGCGGGGGAAGGGACCATGAGGCCCCAAGGTCCCTTCCCCCGGACCCCCA
>QEVI01000246.1 GCA_003576855.1 Planctomycetota bacterium | reverse complement strand
CTGAGTTGATGGGGTCGTTGGCGCCTTGGCATCTCCGTTTTGGTTGAGCCGCCGAGCGAGCCGCGTCGTCAGGTGCTGGCCGAAGCGGCTCCCCTGCGAGAAATCAAGTTATGGCGACTGACGTTTTACCCGCGCGAAGCGCCGCTCTGACGGGCGACGAATTCGAGTACCGGCCGCTCTGTATGATGGGCGTGGCCTCGGCGGTGTTCGGCCTGTTGTCGTTAACCATTTTTACGGCGGCCGGCAGCAGTTTCGAGGCGGCGCTGATGCTGGCGCCGCTGCCGGTGCTCGGCTTGGGGCTGGGCGTCTGGGCGCTGGCGAAGCTACGGACCAATCCCGATCACTATTCCGGCGGATTGATTGCCAAAGCCGGTACGCTTCTCTCGGCGATTTGCCTGGCTGGCGGGCTGGGCTACTCCGGGTACGTGCACGCGACCGAAGTGCCGGACGGGTATCTTCGCACCTCGTTCGTTGACTTACGACCGGACGAGGTTGAGTTGCGCGGCAATCAACTGGTGCCGCCGGACGTCGCCAAGCTGGACGGTCAAAAGGTGTTTATCAAGGGGTACATGCGGCCGGGATCGCACTACAGCGACGGCGGCAGCGCCGTGGGGAACGGCATTCGCACCTTTTTGTTGGTTCGCGACAATGCTCAATGTTGTTTTGGCGACCTTAGTTCAGTGCAGTACTACGACCAGGTCGCCGTCGCCATGGCGACTGACGAGCGGTTGACGTACAGTCCGGGGCTGTTTCGCATGGGCGGTACGTTGCGGATCAAGCCTGAAAACGCCGGCAACACGTCGCGCGGGCCGACGTACATCCTGGAAGCCGATTACGCGAGATGACGCGCCTGGGGATCCTCATGGCCGGCGTCGCGGTGCACCTGCCTCTGCTGGCGGGGTGCGGGGACTTTTCGAGCGCACGAGAGCCGGCTGCCGGTTCGACGCAGCCGCCCGGCACGTCTGCGGCAACCACCTCGGCAGCGTTAGGGCCCGCTAGCGCGGCGGCGGGTGACGACGCCTCGGCGGTTATAGCAGCCGCAAGTTCTCCGGCGGCGGGCGAGGCAGTCGTCGAGGCCACGTTTGACGACGTCAAGTTCCCGATGGAGAAAACCGAGCGGTTCGACCGCTCCATGCTGACGCCGAAGGTGCAGTCGTTGTTCGGCAAGCAGATTCGCATTCGCGGCTACATGTATCCCACGCTGCGAAAGAAGGGCCTGACCCAATTCGTGCTGGTGCGCGACAACTTGGAATGCTGTTTCGGCCCCGGCGCGGCGCTGTTCGACTGCATCCTGGTGACCATGGCGCCGGGCAAGACGGCCGAGTACTCGATCCGGCCCATCGCCGTCGAAGGAGCATTTCGCCTCGAGGAGCTGCCCGGTCCCGACGGCCGCCCGTTGGCGATTTACCAAATGCGCGGCGAAGCGGTAACTACCGGCGGGTGAGGCTCTGGGTGCGGGATGCTGGATGCTGGGTGGGCGCCCGAGGGGTCATTTGACTTCGTCTTGATCGTCGCCCAGTCCTAGCGCGGCGAGCCAGCGGCGGCGGGGCTTGTGCTCGCTGTCGGCCGCGCTCGATTGCGATTGCAGCTTCACGAAGTCGAGCATGCGTTCCTTGAGAGCGGCCTGTTCGCGGGCGAGCTTGGCCCGTTCGAGGGCGAATTCCAACTCCGCGGCCCGCAATTTTTCCTCCCACTGGCGTTGGAGCTCGGCAAGCCGGGCCCGTTCGGCGGCAATCAGCGGTTCGGCGTCGAGAACTTCCTCGATGCGCTGCTGGCTATCGTCGGACGGCGATTCGGCGGCTTGCAGCGCGCGGGCGCGGAGTTCCTCCAGTTCTCGGTCCTTTTCGGCGATTGCCCGCTGCGTGGCCTGAATGGCGTCTTCGATGCGGGCCCGTTCTTTGGTTCGCTCGGCGGAGATCGGCCCGTCGCCTTCTTCCTGCTCCAGCAGCGCCAGCAACCGCGCTTTCTGGGCCGCCCAGTCGAGCGGTCCGCTATGCTGGCCGACGGCCGCAGGAGATGCCTTGGCCGCGGCGACTTGTTGCCGAAGCTGGGCGTTTTCCTGCTTGAGCTGGCGGACATCGTCGACCGCCAATTCAAACCGTCGCTGCAGGTCTTCGGTTTCTTGCCGCGACGGCGCCGTCTCGGTCGCGGCGGCCAGCATGTTTTCAAGTTCTTCGACCCGACCTGCCAGGGCGTCGCGCTCGACGCGCATGGCGACTAGTTCAGGCGCTTCGCCATCGGACGCCGCGGGGCGGGAGGCCAGTTCCTCTTCGAGCCGCGAGTTCTTCTCGTTGAGTTTTTGTACGTCGGCCAGGGCCAGATCGAACTTCTGCTGCAAGGAGTCGAATTCAACCCGCGGACACGTCGCTTCCAAAGCCGACTGCAGTTTCGTCAGTTCGCGGTTAGCTTCGGCCGATTCGGATTTGGCCCGCGCGAGCTGCTGCTGCAATTCGACCACGGCCGCTTCTGAGTCGCCGACGGTGGCAAGCTGTCGTTGCGCATCTTGGGCGGCCTGGCGGTGCGCCTGGCACTCGTCGCGGAGCGTGGCAAGCTGCAGATGCAGCAAGTTGTTCTCAGCTTCCAGATCGGCGACCCGTGCTTCGAGCTGCGATTCTCGGTCAGCCGCTGCCTGTTGCAGCGTTGTAAGTTGGTGGACCGCCTCGTCGCGCTGGGACTCTACCGCGCCGAGCCGGTCGCCGAGCTGCGTGCCCCGCGCCTCGGCGGCGGTCAACTGCTCAGCCAGCGTTCTAATCCGGTCGGCGGCCTGGCTTGTCGCGGCGGCAAGCTCGGTTTGTGCGGCGCCGAGCGACGATTGCAGCTTGGAGATTTCGGCCTCGAGAGCCGTTCGTGCAGCTTCCCCGTACGTTTTCTGGCGTGCTGCTTCCGCCAGGGCTCCATCCCGGTCGCGGCGGGCGTCGTCGAGTTCGCGCTCGAGCGCTGCGATCGTCGCCTGGTGCGAGTCGGCTTCCTGTCGGAGCGAGTCGCTAGCCTGTTGCGCGATCCGGACTTCTGATTCCCGATCGGCGGCCTGCTGCTTCAGATTCGCGATTGCCGCTTCGGCTTCTTGCCGCTGGGCGGCCAGTGCGGCGGCGTGTTCGTGCTCGAGTCGAGCCGCGCGGTCGTGGGCCGCTTCGCACTGGGCGCGCAGAAGTTCCATGTCGCGCGCGAGGGCTTCGAGCTGAAGCTCGGCCGCGGCTTTGGCCTGGCGGGCGGCGTCAAGCTCGCCGAGCAGTTGCGCCGCCTGGTCGCCCGATTTGGATTGCAGCTCGGCGATGGCGGCGCGGGCGGCGGCGACCTGCTCGCTGAATTTTTCGTGGCGCAGCCGATCCTCTTCGCCCTGCCGATCGGCGGCTTCGAGCTGCTGGCGCAGCACGCCGATTTCGCTCTGGGCTAGGGCGAGCTGGTTGGCCGCGTCCTGGCAGGCCGTGCAAGGCTGAGCCTGGATGGCGTCGAGTTGCCGCCGGGCGAGGGCAAGCTGCTCGACGAATCGCTCGTGCTTGCGGCGGCCCTCTTCCAACTGGGCTTGTAGGGCGGCGATCTCGCCGTCGCGCCCGTCGGCGGACTGCTGCGCGAGTCGTGCCGACGACTCCTCGAACTCCTCGGCGAGTTGCCGCACGCGCGAGTTGAGCTCGGCCTCGATTTGCGTGAGCCGGCCGCGATGTTCCTCAAGCGCCTGATTGGCGCGCTGGCGCAAGGCGCGCAGCTTCTCGGCGGCGATCTCCGCGCGATCGCCCGGTTTGCCGGGCCGAGGTATCGCTTCTTCCATGATGGACGCCAGCTAAAGTTGCCTGCTCAAGGGGAGGAGCCCGATGCCGCCGAACCGACCGTAAGGACGGCCTAGCTCCTTGCGGCGATAGGGTTTACCAACGGTATATAGGCCGCCGGAGGGGGGCGGTCAAAGACGGCTTGGCGTAGTGCCGCTTAGAGCGATTACAGCGGCGCGACGAGCAGCTCAGGTCGTAGCGATGGAGCGGTTGGGATGGGCTCGCTAAGCCGCAAGCGTGTGAGAGATTGCGGCACGACACCGGAGGTGCGCCGGCTTGAGTTTCAGCCAGGGGCGGTCTTTTGCAGGGGATTTGCACCGATTTGCCGGATCTTGTAAGCTCCAGTCGGGGGGCAATCCGGAAAAGGGGCGTCCGATGGATGCTCGATATGCATTGCCGACGCTGGTAGGCCTGGGCCTGCTGCTGGCGGCGCCTGGCGGCCTTCGCGCCGATGATCCTCTCATTGGATCGCAGAAGTCGTATCGTATTCTGACCCGGCATAGCGTTCTTACGCGAACGTATGCAGAACTGGAGGCGCCGACTACGCCGTTTCAAGTCAGCGGGACCTTTGATTTCCGCATTGAGCCGAGCCCGCTGGCCGTGTTTCCGCCGGTGTTCAATGCGAAGTTCGTGGCGCCGGATATTTGGGCGGCCCATCCCTACCAGGATTTCGTCCTCGACGTCGCTGAGATCTTCGCCCTGGAAGAAATCACGGGCGTCGGGCAGTCCCGGGTGTTTCCCTATCGTCCGAAGCTGTTTCATTTCAAGGGCGTCAATAGCACTCGATCCAGCGTTGAATTGCACGCGCTCACGCTCGGGCCGTGGTTCTACCTTCGCGGAGGCGTGACGCCGCCAGTAGATTCGGACTCCCTGCTGCCGGAGTATGAGTTGCGGGCACTGGCCAGGCGTCAGCCGAGCGGCGACGTCAACGGCGACGGCGTCGTCGATGGGGAGGACCTTCGCGCCTGGATCGCCAAGCCGGTCCGCGACGGCATCGAGTTCCTGCAATGGCAGCACGGGTTTGCCGAAGAACCGCCGTCACTGGAGTCGCTCGATGCGGAGTTGAACGCCGCTCTGGGGGCGACGACGGCAGCGGCGCCGGAGCCAAGCGGCCTGGTTGCCGGACTTCTGGCGGCGAGCGGGTTGTTCTTCGCCGCTCGACAGGCGCGAGTGCAGCGCCTGCCGGGCTGACCTGACCGCATGAGTAAGGGCGCGGCCTCCGCAGGGCCGGCGCCCAAAGGGGCGGGCGGGCGGCGAACGAAGCGCCGCGCCGACCGGATTCAATCGCCATTGCTGATGGGCGGCATCCCGCGGTTACTTCGGCGGGAGCACTTCCGGATTGATGACGTTCGCGGGCGTCTCGCCGCGGAGGAAGGCGGCCACCTGCCGCGCCACGCGGGTCCGCAGCTCTTCGGTCGCCTGGCTGGAATAGAACGCGACGTGCGGCGTCACGACTACGCGGGGGTCGTTCCAGGGGGGCCGAGCGAGGTCCGGCGGTTCGGGGTCCTGGACGTCGAGCCCGGCGCCGGCGATGCGGTTCTCGGCCAAGGCCTCGGCCAGGGCGTCGTGATCGACCAGGCCGCCGCGGGAGGTGTTGATGAGATACGCCGTCGGCTTCATGCGGCGAAGGGTTTCGCGGTTGATCAGACGCCGGGTTTCCGGCGTCAGCGGGGCCTGTAGCGACACGAAATCGCTCGTCGCCAGCAGCTCGTCGAGCGTGAGCATTTCGACGCCAGGGACGGGCCGCCCCGAGCGGTTGGCGCCGACGACGCGCATACCGACGGCCGCAGCGCGAGTCGCGAGGATTTTGCCGATTTGACCGAGGCCGACGATGCCGAGGGTCTTACCGCTGATCCGCTCGGCGGGCAGGCCGGCGACCAGGTCGTACTGGCCGCGTTTGGTGGCCAGGTGGTAGCCCGTCACATTGCGTCCCAGGGCGAAGATGAGAGCCAGGGCGTGCTCGGCCACCTCGTTGATGCAGTAGTCGGGGACGTTGGTGACGAGCATGCCGCGGCGGGTGGCGTGGGGGACGTCGATGTTGTCCAGCCCGATGCCGGTGCGGGCGATGTGGCGGCAGCGGTCGGCCGCGTCGATCACGCGGGCGGTCACTTTGGCCCAGCAGGTGAGGATGGCGTCCCGGCCGGGGGCCAAGCGGGCGAGCGTCGCCTCCTGGTTATCCGGCGAAACGACGATTTCGCAGTCCACGTCGTCGAGAACGGCTTGTTCGACGGAAACATCGGCCCAGGGATAATCGGTATAAAGTGCGCTGAAGGTGGGCATGGGCGGAGTGGTGAGGGGTGATGCGCGGCCGCGGCGGTTGTTCCTGCGCCATAAGCCAATGATACTGAACAGGCGCCGGTAAAACCAAAGGGGTTGGCGCGGCGTACCATTGGCAGGGCTCGCGCGGATTTGCGTCGCGGGACGCGGCGGCGAGCGGCGTCCCCCAGTTCGCGGGTCCGCGGCGGCTCAGGCCCGCGGCCTTGTTTCAACATTTCCAGGGCGGCTTCGCGCGCGTTCGTTCACTTGCCGGTTTAGATATGCCTCCCGACACGCAGCCGGCGCAGCCTCCGCTCGAACCGCGAAGCCGGCCGGCTGGCAGCTTCGGCATTTCGCCCAAGCGCCGACCGCGAAAGACGTTGCGGGCCCGGCAGAAGCTGGGCAAGTACATCATCGAGCGCAAGCTCGACGAGGGCGGGTTCGCCGTCGTCTATCAGGCGCGGGACGAGATCGAGGGCATTCGCGTCGCGCTGAAAATCCCGCATGTGCACCTGTTAACCAGCGCGGCCATGGAGGACTTCCGTCGCGAGGTGCGGCTGGTCGCTCAGCTTGAGCATCCGAACATCTTGCCGTTGCGGACGGCGCAGTTCATCGACGATCACTTCGTGATTGTCAGCGCGCTGGGGCTTACGACGCTCGAGGAGCGCATTAGCCGGCGGCTGCCGATTGACCTGGCGCTGGATTTCGCCCGGCAAATGCTCTCGGCGGTGGCGTACGCGCACAGCCAGCGGATCATTCATTGCGATATCAAGCCCGATAACTTCATCCTGTTCGAGGGCAATCGGCTGCGGCTGACGGACTTCGGCGTAGCCAAGGTCGCGCAACGAACGCTGCGCGGATCGGGCGCGGGGACGCTGGGCTACATGGCGCCCGAGCAGGCCATGGGCAGGCCGTCGTTTCGATCGGACGTGTTTGCACTAGGGCTGGTGTTGTACCGGATGTTTTCCGATGGAGCTGGCGCCGGCGCGACGATTCGCCGACGCCCAGGCGATGTTGGCGGCGTTCACGCGCATCAAATCGCCGCGCGGCGGACGGAGCGAGGCGAAGCGTTCGACCAAGAGCTCGCGGCGGAGCACCGATTGGAAGACCATTCAGCGGCGGCAGTTCCAGCAAGAGTTCGGCAAATCGCTCGAGACCAAGCACGACTGCCCGGTGTGCCATGGACCCGTGTCCGAGCCCATGCAGTGCTGCCCGTGGTGCGGTAAGACGCGGTTTGCGCATGAAGGGTCCGTGGACTTCCCGTTGCAGTGCCCGCGGTGCCGGCGGGGCATGAAGCTCGACTGGGAATACTGCCCCTGGTGTTACGGGCCGGGATTTGAACGCTCGTCGAGCCGGAACTTCACGGATCGCCGTTACACGGGCCGCTGCCAGAATCCGAAGTGTACGCGCAAAGTGCTGATGCCGTTCATGAGGTATTGCCCGTGGTGCCATCGCAAACAGCGGCGGAAATGGCAAGTGCCGGGCTCGGCGCACACGTGCGGTCACTGCGGATGGGGCGTAGTCCATGGCTACTGGTCGCACTGCCCCTGGTGCTGCAAGCGCTTGACCGGACAATAGGCGTTACAATGAGGTCGGCAGGGGGGCTGTGCGGCGCTATGCTGCGGCGGACGATGAGGAATCGACGATCGACCGTGCCCGGTGCGCAAGCGGCCAGGGCGGCGATCGGCCGCGGCCGCGCACGTACGTCGGTGGATGACGTTGCTGCTCTATTCAACCGCAACTGAAGATGATGAACGCCCGGCAACTCGCGGCAGGCGAGGCGCGCACGTACCTGGACGCTGAGCTGGTTGAGCCCGACGTGTTCGAGCTGGCTGGCGGCATTGCGGCCGTCGTGTCCATGCGGCGACCCGCGAAGGCGACCGCCAATGAAGACGCCGCGGCGATCATCTCCGCGGGGCCTGGGGCTGCCGTTCTCGTGGTGGCCGACGGCTGCGGCGGCATGGCCAGCGGCGAGCAGGCGGCGCGCATCGCCATCGAGTGCCTCACGGCCCGCATTTCAGCGGCGGCTCTGGCCGAGGGGGCGTCGATTCGCGGCGCTATTCTCGACGGCGTCGAGGAGGCGAATCGCCAGATCCTCGACCTGAAGACCGGCGCTGGCGCTACGCTGGCCGTCGTGCAACTCGAAGCGGGCGAGGCGCGGCCCTACCATGTGGGCGATGCGCAAATCTTGCTGGTTGGCGGGCGGGGCAAGGTGAAGCTGCTCACCACGGCCCATTCGCCCGTTGGGTACGCCGTCGAAGCGGGCTTGCTCGAAGAGCATGAAGCGCTGGACCACGACGAGCGGCACCTGGTCTCCAATTATCTCGGCTCCGAGCGGATGCACGTCGAGGTCGGCAGCGCCCGGAAACTGTCCAGCCGCGACGGGCTGCTGATCGCCAGCGACGGCGTTTTGGACAATCTCACGACTGAAGAAATCATCGGGATTCTCAAGAGCGGCGCCGCGCTGACGGCTGCAACGCGAATTACGGCCATCGCCTCGCAGCGCATGCAAGTCGCGCAGGACGGACTACCCCACAAGCCGGACGACCTTACGCTCATCGTCTACAGCCAGCGGGGCGTCAAGCCGCCCCCGGCCGCGCCCAAAGAGACGCAGTTGGCGCTCATCGACGAACTGGACGCCGGCGGCAGGACGTGATGCGCTGGCGGCGCGGCATCAACCGGGCTTCGCTTCGCTCACGGCGTAGAACACCAGGTGGGCAATGCGCCATTTCCCGTCCTGACGCACGAAGGTGAAGTGATCGTAGCCGTACTCGGTGCGCGGACCGTCCACGAGTTTCCAATAGACGAGCGCGTGCGCCAACTTGGCGTCGAACCGGATCGCGATGGATTCGGGCGTTTCGGTCATCGGCGCGGTCGCCCGGCGCTGGGCTTCCTGCTGGCTGCGGAGAAATGGGCCCAGCGGCATCGTCGTGAGACCGCCCTTAGCATCAACTAACTGCACGACGGCTTGCGGGGCGAAACACTGGCCGTACCGATCAATATCTTGAGCGGACCAGGTGCGGAAGTACCGGTCGATCAAGTCGCGAACTTCCTGCTCGCGCGCGTCGTCGGCGGCCGATTGGCCGCGCGCACTCACGGCGGCGAGCAAACCCAGGCAAAGGATCGCGGCGAGCGACCAGCGGCGGCGAGTGACTGTGCTCATGGCGGCCTTTCAGGGGCTGCGGGCTGAACGGGCGCGCCGCGGGCGGGTCCGCCGGCCGGGCGCGGGTCAACGGTTCTCGAAGCGCATCGTTTCGATGGGGGCGTAGTCATCGGTGAAAATGGCGGCCGCGGCCATGTCCGGCAGCTCGGTTACCAGGTCGGCGATTATCCGCTCCACGGCCTGGCGATCGACGTACGACGTCGAGGAATACTGCTGGGCGAGGTCTTGCCACGCCTGGGGCGTGATTTCGCGGTCGTCGTTGACCGCGACCAAGATGATGTTCGTCGATTGGTCTCGGAGGCCGTACTGCAGCCCGAGCGCAAAGGCGTGAACGCTGGGAAAGGCCTCGTCAATCGTCTTGTACATCGACTGGAAGATCGGCGACGCGTCGCCGCGCAGGGCGCTGTTGACGTTCATCAGGAAGACGCCGCCGCGGGTCAGCTTGCGGCGGCATAGTTCAAAGAACTCGCGAGTCGCCAAATGGAACGGGATGCGGCCGCCGATGGTGAAGGCGTCGAGCACGATACAGTCGTAGCGCCCGTCGGGCGCGTTGCGCACGAACATGCGACCGTCGGCCGCGATGGTGCGGATCTTCGGCGACGCTTCCAGATAGAAATCCAGCCGCGCCACGTCGAGCACGGCTTGGTCGATGTCGACGACGTCGATCTCCATCGCCGGATCGTGGGCGTGAAAGGCCCGCGGCCCGACCCCGCCGCCGGCGCCGATGAACAGCGCCCGGCTGACGTCGGGCTTCGGCAGCAAGGCGAGATGAAAATACTCGGTGTAAAGGCTTTTCGACCGATGGGGCGGAGCCAGTTCGATGGCGCTTTCAATGAAGCGGTCGAACTTGAGCTGGCGGGCGCCGCTGGTTCGCTCGTCGATGACCGTGATGTGATGATAAGGCGTGTCGAGCTCGCGCACGAGCGTCGTGCCGGGGGGTACGGCGGCTCGCGTGTCGTCGATCGCCCACATGCAGGCGGCCAAGCCGACGAGGGCTACAGCGCCGCCGCGCACGGCCGCGCCGACGCTGGCAAAGGGAAAGGTCGCTACGGCCGCGAGCATCAGCGCGGCGGCCAGTCCCTTGAGAATGGCCGTGGCGCCGAAGGAGGGGATCAGCACAAACGTCGTAATCATCGTGCCGGCGATGCTGCCAAGCGTAGACAGGGCGTACAGCGTGCCAGCGACGCGACCCACTGAAGCGACGCTCTGCGCGGCCAGTCGAATGGCGAAGGGCGAGACGATGCCCATGCCGAGGCTGGGCGCAAGAAACAAGATGGCGCCGGCGAGAAAGGGGCCCCACTTTTCGCCGAATCCTGACCGGACCACGGCGTCGCAGACGGCGGCGGCCGTCGCGGCGATCAGAAACATCATCGCCGCGACGACAATCACGATGGAATTCAGCAGCACCCGCGATGGCCGGCGGTCGGACAGCCACCCGCCAATGTAGTATCCCAGGCTCAAGGCGATCAAAAACAGCGAAATGAGGCTGCCCCACACGAAGACCGAGTTGCCGAAATAGGGCGCCAGCAGGCGACTGCCGACGATTTCGAGTCCCATGAGAGCCGCGCCGGAGACGAACACCAAAACATTCAGTCCCGCCGTGGCCGGAAGCAGCGCGACGGCGGCAGGCGGCGTCGCGGCCGTCGGCCGCTGCGCGGGTTTGGCGGTTTCAGTGGCTGTCGGGAGATTCGGTTTCGATTTGGCCGCCATGTGGAGGGGGAAGCTTAGGTGGAATCGGTGGGGGAGCCGCCGGATGGACGGCGCTAGACTCGCGGAATTGCAAGTTACGGCTGAGTCGGCGCACCGGGCGGGCGTGTGAAAACCCTGAGGGGGGCAGCGGCCGGTTTCAGCGCTGCAGCCGCGCGGCGAGTTCCTGGAATCGTACCGTGGAGCGGTGGCGGCGGTCGAGGTCGCGTCCACGAGCCGCTAGCTCGCCGGGTGGAATTCTCGCCTGATCGGGCGACGCCAACACGACCGCGCCGCCGCCGCGGGCCAACGGCAATACATACGTTTGCCGAAACGCAGCCGCGATTTCGCGAATGTCGTTTTCGAGATCGGCGTGCGGGTTGAGGTTGAAGGCTACGACGCCGCCGGGATTGAGTCGCGCTTGAAGTTGCCGGTAGAACTCGCCGGTGCGCAACGCCAGCGGCGCCCCGGTGCTGTCGGTAGCCGCCGAAGGCTTCAGAAACGCATCCATGTAGATGGCGTCGTAACGTTTCTCGGCCGCGGCGATGTATTGCAGCCCGTCGGCGGTGACGATCCGAGTCGTCCCTTCGCTGTGCACGTCGAAATACTTGCCGGCCAGCGCCACCACGGCGGGGTCGATTTCCACGGCGTCGATGCGAATCGCCGGATCGAGCCGGCGGAGGAAATGGACCATTCCTCCCCCGCCCAGCCCGACGATCAGCACGTCCTGCTGTTGCGGTTGCAGCAAATAGGTGGCGAAGAAAAGACGCAGGTATTCGAACTGCAGCACGTGGGGTCGGCGGAGATCAATTCGTGATTCCAGCACTTCCTCGCCGCCATCGCGAACAAATAGCATCGAGCGGATGTGGCCGCTGCGGCGAATGCGGATATGCGAGAACTCGCTGCGGCCGTCGTACTCGAGCCGACCCGCCGGCGCGTCGAGCGGCGGCGGCACGGCTTGGGCGCTGGCACGACTGCCGGGCGCTAGCAGGCTGATCGCCAGCATCGGCCACAACCAGCGGACCGGCGGGGTTCGGTGAACGTCAGGCGCAAGGGGCATGGAGATTATTCTACGTGATTGCCTGAAATCGAACGAGGCCGCTGACGGCCTTCAATCGGCGCTCACTCGGCAGTTGGCCTTGTTGGCGTGGTGGGCGAATCCTAGAATCCCCGCCCGCCGCCGACTTATCGCTGCCAGCCACGACCGCTCGACAGCGCCGCGGCCTGGCGCGCGGCGAAGGCAGCCGGCGGACGAGCCGCGCTGGAGAACCGAGTCGTTGCAGGGGCCCGTGCATATGCGGATTGAACCGAAAACGATCGTGCGGTCGATCAATGCGCTCCACCGCGAGACGGTGGTTCGCTGGCATTCGTGCGAACCGGACAACCCGTATGAAGACCTGCTGGGCGTCGTCTGCCAGCAGCACCAATACAACTTCCTTTTATGGCACGAGGAAGACGTCGCCCGGAGTCCCGACGTCAGCGACGCGCGCATTGCGATGGTGAAGCGGGCGATCGACGGCTACAACCAGCAGCGCAACGACTGGATTGAGCGGATCGACGAGACGCTGCTCGACATGCTCGCCGACGCCGGGGTGAAGCCGGCCGACAGGGCGCGGATCAACACCGAGACGCCTGGCAGCGCCGTCGATCGTTTGTCGATTATGTCGCTGCGGATCTACCACTTCGAGGAACAGCTTCTGCGGACGGACGTGGATGAAGCCCACGTCGAACGGGTCAAGCAGCGGCTGGCCCGCTGCAAATTGCAGCAGGTCGATCTTTCCAACTCACTGGTCGAGCTGCTGGCCGACCTGGCCGCCGGGCGCAAGGTCCTCAAGGTCTATCGGCAAATGAAGATGTACAACGACGCCACGCTGAATCCGTATTTGTACAAGAGCGGGAAGAAGACGGCCGCGTAGACTCGGGCAACGCGCCCCATGCTGGCTTTATAGACCTGCCGACAAGGTCGCCGCTATGGTTTGCGGCCGGCGGCCTTGGGCCGTGACTTACGCCTTCACGTCCGCTCTCCGACGAATAGCGAAAGCGAGCCGCGAGTGACGACCGTCTTCAACATGTACCAGCAGTTGCGGCGCGCCTCGGCCGCGTCCGGCGCGGCCGCGAGGGCGGCGACCTGTCGCCGCGTGCTGCAGGTGATCACGCCTTCGCACATGTCGGGCGCCGAAATGCAGCTTGTGCGACTCACGCGCCGGATGAAGGCGCGCGGGCACGAAATGCCGGTGCTGGTGAAGCACGATTCGCCGGCGATCAGCGAGATGCTGCACCACGGGGTCGAGGTCGAGCGGGCGCGGATCGGCGGGAAGGCGAATCTGCTGGCCGTCCATCGCATTGCCGCGGCGGCCCGGCGCCATCAGGCGGAACTAGTGCAGTCCACGCTTTCGACGGCAAGCTGGTGGTGCGGGTGGATGGAGGCCTTCGGCGGGCCGAAGACCATCGGGCATGTCCAGGGCTTTACGTCGGCGGCCTGGCACCGTCGACAGAGCCACCTGCTGGCGGTATCGTGCGCCGTGCGCGACGACCTGGTGGCGCAAGGCATTCCGCCGCAGCGAATCACCGTGCTCTACAATGCGCTGGAAGCGGACGAGTTCTTGCCGCAGCGCGACGCCGCTGCCGTGCGGGCCGAATTCGGAGCCGATGATCGTACGCCGGTCGTCGGCACGTTCGGGCATCTTTCCGTAAAAAAGGGGTATCGCGAATTATTCGCGGCGATGCCGATGGTGCTGGCCGCGTTTCCCGACGCGCAGTTCTGGATTTTCGGTCAAGGCGACTTAAAAGAGGAGCTTGAGCAGACGGCCAGACGCAGCGGCGTGCTAAAGCAGGTTCGCTTTGCGGGATTTCGGCGGGACGCGGCGGCGATGATGAACGCCATCGACGTGATGGCGCTGCCGTCGCACCGGGAACCGTGCGCCCTGGCGTACATTGAAGCGGCGCTGCTGGCGAAGCCGATCGTCGCCTGCCGCGCCGGCGGGGCGCCGGAGTCGATCGCCGACGGCGAGACCGGCATTCTCGTTCCGGTCGGCGACAGCCAGGCCGTGGGCGAGGCGATTCTCGCCTTGCTGGAAAACCGCGACGTTGCGCGGCGCATGGGGCAAGCCGGGTGCGAGCGCGCACGCGAAATGTTTTCGTGGTCGAGGTTCATCAGCACCTTGGAAGGCGCGTACGACCGCGTGCTGGCCGGCTGAGACCACCGTCGATTCAGAACGAGACGTCGCCCGCGGGCGTTCGTAACGCCCGGTCTAGGCGCTTTGCCGGCGGCCGCCGGCGAGCAGTTCGCAGCAGGCCGCGTAGGCCATCTCCACGCTGATAGCGCGCATCGCGGAATCGTCGGCCTGACGACGCTGCCGGGCGGAGCCGTCCTCGTAGCGGGCCTGCAAGCGGATGTTGTTGGCGCCGTAGGCGCCGCACCACTCGGCGCGGCTGGGGCCATGGAGGCTGATCGTCGGGCGCGGCCGCCCCGCGGCTGGCGGCGACGATCGCTTCGGCGAGCGGCAGTTCGCCTGGTACGCCCCACACGGCGAGACTCGGCAAATCGAACTGTGCTTTGAGCCGACGAGCCACTTCTCCGTAGCGATCGGGCGGCCAGATCTTCGACGCCCAGCCGGCGCCGGGATTGAGAATGGCGAAGCCCCCGGGCGCAAGTTGCCGCCTGCGCAGCAACTGCTCCGCCGTGCGGGCGTCGGCCGCGGGCTCGGGCAGGTCGAATCGCACCGTCGGCGCATCGACGCCCAAGGGCCGGAGAAGTTCCAGGTAATGGTCGATCACGTGCTTGCCGCGGACGGCGACCAGTTCATTGTTGAACAGCTTGCTCAGCTCGCGGCCGTCGCTGCCCGCCTTGCCGATGCGTCGCCGGGCGCCGCTGAGCCAAGCGGCGACGGAGCTTTTGGTAAGGCATTGCAGGTCGATCGTTACGTCGAACCGCAGCTCTCGCAACCGGCGCCGCAGGTCGAGTACGGCTGGAATCGACTTCCACCACTTCCGCGGCAATCGGATGAGATGGTCGATTGCCGGGTGGCCTGCGAGCATTTCGACCGGGCGGCCCTCGACGACCCATCCGATGACAGCGGTGGGCAGCGCCTCGCGCAGCGCGCAGGCGACGGGAAGGCCGTGAATCACGTCGCCTAAGGCGGACAAGCGAACGATGAGAATGCGCTGGGGCCGAGCGCTCAGGCGACTGCTGGACATGTGGCTTCCTGCCGGTGGAGCATCGAAGGCTTGCGGCAGCAACCTAGCAGGCGCCCGGCGGCGAAACAATAGCGGCGGCCTTGATAGCACCGGGCCGACGGTCCCGTCGAAGGCGAACTAGCCGCGGGACTCTTTTTCGAGGTCGGCTTCGACCATCATCCTGGCCAGGCCTTCGAACGTTACCCGGGGCTTCCAGCCGAGGTCGCGCTGCGCTTTGGACGCGTCGCCTAGCAATAAATCGACCTCGGCGGGCCGGAAATAGTTGGGATCGACCTCGATCAGAACGCGGCCATCCGGACCTACGCCTTGTTCCGACTCGCCGCGGCCTTGCCAACGGACCGGCAGGCCGAGGTGGCTGAATGCCACTTCGCAGAACTCGCGGACGGAGTGGGTCTCGCCGGTGGCGATCACGTAGTCGTCGGGCTGTTCGGCCTGCAACATCATCCACATCGCTTCTACGTAATCGCCGGCGAAGCCCCAGTCCCGCTTGGCGTCGAGATTGCCGAGGTATAGGCGTTTCTGCAGGCCGAGCTTGATGCGGGCGGCCGCGCGGGTCACTTTGCGGGTGACGAACGTCTCGCCCCGACGGGGGGACTCGTGATTGAACAGAATGCCGTTGACGGCGAACACGCCGTAGGACTCGCGGTAGTTCTGGGTGATGTAAAAAGCGTAGGCCTTGGCCGCGGCGTAGGGGCTGCGCGGGTGAAAGGGCGTCCGCTCGGTTTGCGGCGTTTCCACGACCTTGCCATACAGCTCGGACGAGGAGGCTTGATAGAACTTGGCGTCAAGCCCCAGTTCTCGCATCGCTTCCAGGATGCGCACGGCCCCCAGCCCGGTGACGTCGCCGGTGTACTCCGGCACGTCGAACGAGACCTTCACGTGCGACTGGGCGCCGAGGTTGTAGATCTCGTCCGGCCGGACCTTCTTGAGGATCTGGTTAATGCTCGAAGCGTCGCCAAGGTCGCCGTAAACAAGGCGGAGCCGCACGTCGGCCTCATGGGGATCCTGGTAGAGGTGGTCGATGCGTCCCGTGTTGAACGACGAGCTGCGCCGAATAATTCCCCAGACGTCGTAGCCTTTTTCCAGGAGCAACTCGGCGAGGTACGAGCCGTCCTGGCCGGTGATGCCGGTGATTAAGGCCGTTTTGCGGGCCGCGGAGGTTTTGGACATTCAAGAACCGTGAATTGGGCGGGGACTGGCGCCGGCGGAACGGCTGTTGTTAGGTAGCAGCAACGGCCAGGCGGGAGCAATACCATTGGTAGGCCGAGGCGACTCCGGCGCGGAGCGGAATGCGATGGCGCCATCCGAGGCCGTGCAGCCGGCTGACGTCGAGCAGCTTGCGGGGAGTGCCGTCGGGCATGCTGGCGTCGAACACGATTTCGGCCTGCGGATAGACGATGTCGCGGATCAACTCGGCGAGTTCCCCGATGGAGACGTCCTCGCCGACGCCGACGTTGATGGTTCGCTCCTCGTCGTAATGGTCCATGAGGAACAGGCAAGCGTCGGCCAGGTCGTCGACGTGCATGAATTCGCGCCGCGGCCGACCGGTGCCCCAGACCGTGACTTGCGGCGCGCCGCTAAGCGCGGCGTCGTGGAACTTGCGGATCAGCGCCGGCATGACGTGCGAACTGGTCAGGTCGAAGTTGTCGTTGGGCCCATACAGGTTTGTCGGCATCGCCGAGATGAAATTACAGCCGTGCTGCCGGCGGTAGGCCTCGCACGACTTCAGGCCGGCGATCTTCGCAATGGCGTAGGCCTCGTTAGTTTTTTCCAGCGGGCCGGTCAACAGGTATTCTTCGCGGATCGGTTGCGGGCAGTCGCGGGGATAGATGCACGAGCTGCCGAGGTATAGCAGCTTTGCGACGCGGGTGCGCCACGCGGCGTGGAGCACCGTGGCGTGAATCATGAGGTTGTCGTAGAGGAATTCCGCGGGGCGCGTCGCGTTGGCATGGATGCCCCCCACGGTGCCAGCGGCGTGGATCACGTAGGCGGGCCGATGGGCGTCGAACCAGGCGTCTACCGCGGCTTGGTCGCGAAGGTCGACTTCCTGCCGCGTCGCGGTAAGAACCTGCTCAAAGCCGGCGTCTTTCAAGCGGCGCACCATCGCGGAGCCGACCATACCGCGGTGGCCGGTTACGAACACGGGTTGGCTACGATTGATCATGATCGTGCGAAGTCGTCGCTGTATCGGTTACCAGCCGTTGCGGCCTGCCAGTGCGTCGCCCGCGTCCCGATAGCCGCCAAAGCGCAAGGCACGATGCAGCCGCCTGGAGTTCGGCGAGTCAATTGGAGCCGCTGGCAGCGTGGCGCCGCCGCGGTAGGCGTCTCTGTAAGAATAATTATCGCCTGCACTGCGGGCAAAGACGACGAACCGTCGTGTCAGTCTTTCCGAACCAAGCCGCTTCCACGGGTTATGCCGGTTGGGCGAGGCGCTTTACGTACTGTGCGTGAATCCAGTCGTAGGTCTTGGCCATGCCGTCGCGAAGGCGTATGCCAGGTTCCCAGTCGAGATACTGACGAATGAGGGTATTGTCGCTATTGCGGCCGTTGACGCCCTTCGGGGCGCTCAGATTGTACCGGCGCTGGAGCTTTACGCCGGCGACATCTTCGACGATATCGACCAGGCCGTTGATCGTCACCAGTTCGGCCGAACCCAAATTGATCGGTTCGAGAATGTCGCTGGCCGTGATGTCGAGAATGCCCTTGATGCAATCGTCGATGTACATGAAGCTGCGGGTCTGCTTGCCGTCGCCCCAGATTTCGATCGACGGTTGACCAGTTTCCACGGCATGAATCACTTTGCGGATGATGGCCGCCGGGGCTTTTTCGCGGCCGCCGTCCCACGTGCCGTAAGGGCCGTAGACGTTATGGAACCGCGCGACGCGGGTATTGAGCCCGAAGTCTTCGCGGAAGTGGCGGCACATTCGTTCGCTGAAGAGCTTTTCCCAGCCGTAGCCGTCCTCGGGCATGGCGGGGTAGGCATCTTCTTCCTTGAGCGGGATCACGTCTTCGCTCTTTTGTTTGTCGGCGTTGTAAACGCAAGCGCTGCTGGCGTAGAAATAACGCTCGACGCCCGCCTCGAGCGCGGCCTGCAGCAGATGGGTGTTAATCAGCACCGAGAGCATGCACAGGGCTTTGTTGTTCTCGATGAAGCCCATGCCGCCCATGTCGGCGGCGAGGTTGTACACGACGGTAACGTCGCGGCAGGCGCGGGTGCACGCATCGCGAAGCTTCAAATCCGCGACGATGTTCTCGGCGTCGTCGAAGACCTGGTGCCACTCCGACCGCGGCTTAACGTCGACGCTGCGAACGTCGTGGCCATCGGCCAATAAACGCGAAACGAGATGACCGCCGATGAATCCGCCGCCGCCGGCGACGAGGATTTTCTTCTTCATGGATTGATGTTATGTCGGAAGTGGGCGACCTGGACCGTGGAACCTGCGCGGAGCGACGGCGGCACTGAATGAAACCGAGCCGCCATCAGCGGACGCGACGGCGGCAACGGGACCAAACGGGCCAGTATAGCCGATCGCCGCGGGCGGGTGAACCAATTGGCTTTCGAGCTTTCCCGGCCCGAAGCGCGGCGCGGCGCTGTTACCCGCCTCGGCGGCTGCAGTTCCGCAGCCCGATGAAACGCCCCTTACGCGGGCGCCCCGGCCATCCGTTCTAATTCCCGCTCGACCTGGTCGATCACCGGGCCGCGGGCGTAGGTTTGGGCCCGGTCGATCGCGTTTTGCTGTAGGCGGGTGAATTGCTGCGGATTGTCCGCGATTTCGGCCAGGCGGGCCGGGATCTCGTCGAACTGCGACCACTCGATGGCGATGCCCAGGCCATGGGTCCGGACTTCCTGACCCAGCGGCCCTGCGGCGTCGCACAGGCACAGCACGGGCGTGCCGGTCGCGATACAGGGGATTAGTTTGCTAGGGATGAACGACGCTCCGACGCCAGGCTTCTCGGTGATCACGAACAAGTCGGCGCTGATCAGCGCCGCGACAAAGCCGCGTTCGTCCAGGAACTCGCCGACGGTGAACCGCGGGTCGGCGACGTCGGCGGCCCATTGGCGAATGGCCTGAGCTTCGCCGCCGTCGCCGTGAATGCGGAAGTCGAACTGCAGCGGGCTCGCATGGAGACGCTGGCAGAACTCGAGCAGCCCCTGCTTCTTGCCGATGTTGCCCGCATAGAGCAAGCGGACAGGATCGCCGGGCGCACGACCGACTTTAACCGGATGCTCGGCGATGGCCTGCTCCATCGACCGATTGAGGAAATTGGGGACGAAGTGGATCGGCTGATTCCGCCGCCGCAGGCTGGCAAGCCGCTCGACCATTTTGGGTGCGATCGTGCTCCATACATCGGCCCGATTGAATAGCAACGATTGGGCGAACTGGCCCAGTCTCTTGGCGACGGGATTGCGACTGATGCCGCTGGCCGCCGCGGCGTCGGCCGGAATGTCTTGCACGTTGAGCCAGATCGGCTCGCGGTAAAACAGCTTCCGGGCGGCGCAATAAGCCACGGCGCCCAGCAGCGGGCAGTACGCCATCACGACCTGGAAGCGTTGTCGATACCACAAGCTCCGCATCAGGCTGAGCATGAACGACAACTCGTACATAACCCGCGGAATGAACGACGACGGCTTGCGCGGCAGATACATGCCGAAGCGGAGGACTTCGACGCCGTTCAGGGTTTCCGAGGCGACGTGCCACAAGTTGGCGCCGGACTTGTTGCGCCACTCCGGGTAATAGGGATATGCGGCGTAAACGGTGACGTGATGGCCGCGCTCGACCAGGCCGTAGCACATGTCGGAAAACACCGACGCCCCGCCCCCTCGGTCGGGATGGAACAGGTTAGTGACCACGAGGATCTTCATAGGCGGACCTGGCCCGCGGCGGGGCTAGCGGGCGGCGTCGTGACGGGCGAATCAATCCTGGCGCCGAACGGAGGTTCTACCACCGATCGTCGGCTTCATAGCCATGCTCGATGAGAATCGAGCCGGCATGTCGCTTGAAGGCTGCGCGGTGCTCGGGCGCGAAGGTTTCGCGCCAGCCGCCCTGCTTTCCCTTGCGGAAAGTATGGGATTTTTCCGGCGCGATGCTGGCGGCGGCGCGTCGGCACAGCTCGGCGGCGTCACCCGCCGCTGGCGCGCGGCCGAGATAGAACTCGACCATCGCCTCAAGGACGGCGCTGCGACGGTCGGAGACCAGGTCTTCAAAACGCACGGCAAAGACGTGCGGCGAACGAATCCAAGGTTCGTAGTGCCGGAACCGCGTGCCGATGTCCGGGTAATAGATCCGACCGGTGGGGTCGTTCACGCCCTCGATGGCCATCGCGACGGCGTCGGCGATCGACGGTGCGTCGCGGAACCGCGGGTGGAGGCGATGCCAGCGATTGATGCTGCGATAGTAGTGGGCCTCCGAGAGCGCCACGTCGCGGGGATCGCGGTAGATGAAGTGGTGGACGAAGTTCAGTGCTTCGATTCGTTCGGCGACTTGCTCGTCGAAGAAAAGATGCGCT
>QEVI01000245.1 GCA_003576855.1 Planctomycetota bacterium | reverse complement strand
GCATTCGTCGGAGACGCGGCTGTGGGGTCGCTTCCAACTGGCGAAAAACGATTCGTGCAAGTGGGGAATGTTGACGACCAGTCGCATCCCGGCCAGCCGGTGCGACTGGGCGGTCCGGCGAAGCGAGGCCCAGAGGACGTTCCACGGGCAGCGGCCTTGAAGCTGCACGGCCTGGCCGGCGTGCTCGGCGGCATCGCGGCCGGCGGGGCGAACGGCGGCCCGCAGCCGCTGGAGCGTCGTCTTCACATGGGCGGCAATGAGCGCTACTTCGGCATGGCCGAAGACCCCCGCGCCGGCCAGGGCGGCGAAGACGCCGATCGACGCGGCCAAGGCGAAGGCGTCGTAACCGGTGAAGAAGCTGACGACGGCGCCGGCGCAGGTGATCGCCGTCAGCCCGGCGGCGACGGCGGCCGTCTGGCCGACCGTCCAGCCCCGCAGCATCAGGGCGTGATGCAGGTGGCCGCGGTCGGCCGTGAACACGCTCTGCCCGGTGGTGATGCGGCGGATGATGGCGGCCAGCGAATCGAGGATGGGAATCGCGCAGATGGCGGCCGGCACCGTGAGGGCGACGGCCGCTTGTTCCTTGATGGTGCAGCGGATGGCCACGGCGGCGACGATCCAGCCGATGAGCATGCTGCCGGCGTCGCCGAGGTAGACCCGCGCCGGCGGGGCGTTGTAGCGCAGAAAGCCGACCAGCGCGCCGCTGGTCGCAAAGCTCAGCAGCGACGCCAGCACCATCCCCTGCGCGGCGGCGATGACGCCGAGCGTCAGGCAGACCACCGCGCCGATGGAGGAAGCCAGTGCGTCGGCGCCGTCGATGAGATTGAAGGCGTTGATCGCGCCCAGGCAGAAGAACAGCGAGAACGGGATGCCGAAGTCGCCCAGCGCGAACTCGAAGCCCAAAAGCGAAAGCTCTTCGAAGCGGTACCCGGCGGCCACCAACAGCGACGCCGACAGCGTCTGCCCGATGAGCTTGTAGATGCCCGTCAAACCGACAAGATCGTCCGCGATGCCGACGATCACCAGCACGACGACCGACGGAATGGCCGATCGCAGCAGCCCTTCTTCGCCGATCCGCGCGAACTGCTGCGCGACGCTGGCGGCGGAAACCAAGGCTATCGCGGCGGCCACGGCAATGGCCAAGCCGCCGCCCAGCGGCACGGCCTTGGGCTGATTCTTGCGACGACCGTCCGGCGCGTCGACGGCGCCGCAGCGGGCCGCCCAGCGCGCGGCCAGCGGCGTCAGCGCCAGGCTGGCCGCCAGTGCAAGCGCGAAGGCAAGTAATGCGTCAACGAAGCTCATAATCATTCAGAGAGGAGCGGGCCGCGGGTCCGTGCCGGCCGGTCAGCGAGACGCGTCGTCGCGCCCGACTGTGCCGTGCTGTTGATTGGTCATGAACATGACGCACTTGGGGTAGCGCCGCAGCTTCCCATTAAACTCGGCGTGCGCGGACTGTCAAACCATTTGCGAGCAATCGGTTTAGGAAATCTGCCGCAATGGCAATCAGGATAAATCGGACCGTTTAGGTTCACTTTTACGGGTTGCCGCAGCGGGGGCGATGCGCAGTTCTTGCATACGCGAAACGCAAATTCGCGAAATGTAAAATGGACAAGATCCGGTCTTTGCGCGGGCTCGCAGCTTGCCGTTGTTTTCGTTGACGTTGGCACAACCGTACATTAACCTGCAACGGTCGGCCTTACGTTTATTGACAACGCTGAGCTTGTATTTTTTAGGAGCCTGCTAATGATCGACAGAAGCTTCGTGGCCCGTGCGATGCGCGGGCTGGCAACGTTCGCGGCAGTCGCCGCGGTGGCAATCGCGGGGTCAACCGCTGCGGTGGCAGCGCCGGTGATCGTCGACTCGCATGGGTTCGAGGTTCCCTGGTTCACCACCACGTTCAACGGCACCGGCCAGCTCGAAGGGCAGACGCCGGCGACGTTCAACGGCACCTGGCTGCGCACCAAGGGGCCCGGCGCGAGCACCGCTACCGTTCAAACCACTGTGGTCAACGCCGGCGTTCAGGCCGTCGAGGTGAACCGCGCGGCTGGCTCGGACGATCGCTGGGGCGTCCCGGTGAGCGGCTATCCCTCGGGCGACAACGTTTGCATTGAGTGGGACATGCGCGTCGAGCAGACGATCGGCGCCGCGGGCACGTTCGGGCCGTTCTTCGGCGTGGAGGCCTACGACGACGATGCGGCGACCATCGGGCTATTGGCGTCGCTGGGCGTCGATGCTTCGACCGGCGACGTGCTGTACCAGGCGCCGGACACTGGCTTTTTCACCGAGACCGGCACGGTGGTGAACTTCGGCCAGTGGAACAACTTTATGATCGACCTCGATTTCGCCACGAAGACGGCCAGCTATTATTTCAACTCGACGCTCCTGGGCGCCTTCGGGTTTGTGGATGAGAACAACATCCCCGGCGGGCTGAACGAGTTCACCGACGCGAACATTTCCGCCTTGGCCGCGGCCGGCGACCCGGCCTCGCTCGCCCTGACCGGCAAGGCGTTTTATGACAACTTCCTGGTTTCCGACGGCGTGTGCATTCCGGAGCCGACGGCGGCCCTCTCGGCCGCGGTCGCACTGGCCGCGCTGTTTGTTCGACGACGAGCGGTGTGTTAAACTAGACGCATCACGCGAGCGGCGCCGGCCCGACACGGCCGGCGCCCTCCGGTTAACATCAGGTTGGCATCGATGATCAAACGCTTTGTGTTACTTGCCGCGGCGCTGGGGACGCTGGGCGCCCAAGCGGCGTATGCCCAGACCAGCGCGTCGCGCGGCGTGCCGCCGCGGCGTGCGCTGTTCAATCCCTTTACGCCGTTCGCCAGCGGACGCATCCTGGTCGGACGCTTCGGCCTGCCCCGGTTCCAGCCGTTGGCATTGCCCAGCGACGAGACGACCGCGCCCGCGAGTTCTCAGCCGCCGCTGCCGACGGTCGCGTCCGCCGAGGGCGAAGAAGTGATCGTGCAGGCCGCCGTCGTTCGGCCGCCGTATCGTCCGCCGGTCCGCAGCCCGTATCGTCCGCCTCCGCGGCCGCCGTTTTAACGATCGGCCCGCGCCGGCCGCAAAACTTGAGCTTGCTCGACAGGCCGCTCCGGGAGGTTTTCTCCGGGGCGGCCTGTTCGCGTTGACCGGCAGCCGCCGAGCGGCGTTGCGGGGCTTCAACCGACGTGAGCGAGTCGAGCCAGGCAGGCGTCGCCCAAGCGCGACTCTCCGTGGCGCCGTGGTTTGCTGCCAACCTTAGCGCTGCACGATTAGCCTACGGCGCCGAGACGCTGACGGCGCCCTGCGCGTCGCTGCGATTGACGAACAGGCCCGAGAAGTCCAGTCGCAAGATGGTGGTGAGGTACCGCGTCACCGCCTGGTCCGGGGCCTCTTGCAGGATCAGCACGTCGCCGGCTTGCACGAGCAAGTCCTGGCGGGGGTCGCGGGCCGCTTCGTCGAGATCCACGCGAATGATCACCTGGCCGCCGCCCGGCGTCTCGCGGAGCACCGAGAGGAGATTCGGCGAGGGATTGCCGATGCCGAAGCCAATGACGGCGCCATTGAGGTTGCTCGTGTTGAGGCCGCCGTTGAACAGCGGGCCGCGGGCCTTCATGACCGCTTCCAGGACGGTCAGGTTGTAATCGTTCGGCAATGGATGCTCGGCAGCCGGCAGCAGTCCGCCGGTGTAGAAGAATTCGGGCTGCCGGCCGCGAACGGTCACGATGTCGCCCGACTGCAGCAGCACGTCCTGCGGTCCGAACCGTATCGGTTCGCCCGGTCGGACGCGCAGCGGAATGCGAATCACGCGCGGCGGACTGGCGGTGCGCTGGGCGGCGTCGCTGCTGTCGGTCGGCCCCGCGCCGCCCGCCTGGCCCGGTTGGTTCCAGTAGCCGCGCTGGATGACGACCTCTTGCGTGGTCTCGAGCCCCGGTAGGCCGCCGGTGCGGGCCAGGGCGTTGAGGACGTCGTTTTCGTACGCCGGCAGTTCCAGCACTTGCCCGACGCCGCGATAGCCGCCGCCGATGGTCGTTTCGGTCGTCCCCAGGCCGATAAGCGATTCATTGCGCAGCGAGACTTGCTGCTGTTGCGAGTCCTCGCGAACCACCAGCACGCGGATATGCCGCGGGCGCATCAGCGTCACGAGGATTTGCGTATCCTGGCGTAGGAATCCCTGGTCTTCGCCCGGCGGAGCGCCCGCTTGCGGCTCGGTGTAGGCCTTGATCACCTTCTGTTCGGCCTCGTCGATCGTGAGGCCGGCGACCTGCAAAGGCCCCACCAGCGGCAACGTAATGGCCCCGTCGCTGCGGATCGGAATGGGGTAGCCGATCGACGGCGGCAGCTCGGGCGTCGAAGGAAGGTTCACCGGCGGCGGCGTTTCGGAGCTGCCTAACACGCCGTCGATGTATACGCCCAACGTGTCGCCGGGGCCCAGGCGGAATTCCTGCGGCGGCGGCTGCCGCAAGAGCGTCAGCGGGATCTGTTCAAAACCTTCGCGCGACGGGGCGTGGAGCTCTTCGGGCAGCAGCCGCACGGGAATGCCGTTGGCGACCGGGTTGGTCAGCGAAGCGCAACCGCTCGTCAGGCAGCACGCCGCCAGGCAAACCAGGGCGTGCAGTACGCCGGCGCTCGGCGTCTTCATGCGACGAACAAACTTCTGCGGCTGCGGCTTCATGTCATGCGGGCGAGCTGGCGGCTGGCGAGTCGTTCGGTTACTCACGCACGTTGTCAGTCGGCGAAGTGCGGCCTTGCAGGGCGCGTCGATGGGCGGCGCTGCGCAGCGCCGATTGGAAGTCAGCCGCGGGCGAAGCGGCCGCCGACGTGGAGGGGTCCATCGGCGCTGCCTCATCGGCCGGGGCATTGCTCCGCGGTGGCGGCGCGTCGCCGCGGGGCGCCGGTTGGGGCCCCGGCAGTTCCAGCGGTTCCGGCAGCGGCGGCTGGGGCGGCGCTATGACCTCCGGCGACGCATGGGCGCCGCCAGGTGGGCTGTAGCCGGCGCCGAAGGCGTCCGCCGCCCATTCGGGCGAGGCCGCCGTGGACCACAGCGACGATTGAACGATGGCCGACTGGCGGTACCCGCCGTCGCGAGCCATTTGCGCCCCGGCGCGGTAGCCGACGAACCAGTCATCGGCGGCCCGTTGCCCATCGGGCGACCGCCAGGCGAGGTTCCAATACATCCGCGGCGGCACGGGGGGCGGCTCGCCGGTTCCGCCGGCGTAGACGAAATCGACGAAGCCATCCCGAAAACCGGCGGCCAGGGCTTCGCTTGAGCCCTCGGGCGGGCATTGGCGGCTGTAGCCGGCCCACGCCTCATCCGCCCACGCGCGGTACTGCTGGAGGCTCCGCTGCTGGTCCTTCTTCGTGGAGAACTCGGCCGGCTCGTCGAGGGCGGTACGTTTAGCTTGGCGGCAAGTGCTGCATCCTGTTGCGGACAGGATGCAGGCGCCGGCGGCGGTCCATAGGAGCAGGACCAGCTTGGCGCGCGCGGAATGGCCGGTGTGCATCGTCGTGGTAAACATCACTGACTTTATCGGCTGAGCGGGCCGTATCGTTTAACGCGAGTTTTCAATGCATGCGGCCTTCCGCTATCGACAGCAGCGTCCACAGTCGCGACGACCTTGAATACTGCGGCGGCGCCACGTTGTTGGGCTCACCGGACCAGGGAACTATAATGGCCGCTATCAGACTGCCCTTCCCCGCCGCGCTGCCTGGCCTTGCGCGGCAGGTCGGCAGCAGCGCTAGGCGTGCTAGAGCGGTTCAGTTTATTAGGCCGTCGCATTTTGCCTTCCTTAACAGGTCACCGAGTGGCCCGGAGTACTCGTGCTACAAGTTGGGAAGTTATTGGTTCGTACTACGTTGTTGGTCGTGTGCTCGTCGATAGTCGCGCCGCCGTTGCAGGCTGTGGCAGCGGGCGTGATCGTCGATGCCGCGGGGTTTGAAACGTTTGCTGCCGGGGCGCTGGAAGGCCAGCAGAACTGGGTCGCTGCCGGCGCCAGCGCTAGCACCGCCACGGTGCAATCGAGCATCGTCCGCACAGGGGCGAAGGCCGTCGCCGTCGCGCGGGCGGCCAACGCCGACCGCCGCTGGGCGCGGCCCGTCTCGGGGTATCCAACAGGGCGATACGTCGTGATCGACTGGGATATGCGCGTCGCCCCGACCGGGGCCGGCGACGATGTTTTTGGCCCGTTCTTCGGCGTCGAGGCCTATGACGCCACGAACGCCATCGGACTGCTCGGCTCGCTGGGCGTAGACGCGACGACCGGCGACGTACTGTACCAGACCCAGGACGACGGGTTTCTCGCCGAAACGGGCGCCAAAGCGACGTTCAATGCGTGGAATAGCTTTCGCATTTTGCTGGATTTCGCCAGCGACAAGTACGGTGTGTACTTCAATGGCTCGCCACTAGCCACGACCGGCTTCGTCGATCGAAGCTTGAACCTGAACCACTTCACCGATGCGGACGTCAGCACGTTCGCCGCGGCGTTCGACGCCGCGTCGCTAGCGCAACCCGGCGTCGCGTACTTCGACAGCTTTCGGGTTTGGGAAAGCCTGCCGGGCGATTTCAACTTCGACGGCGCGGTGAACAACGCCGATCTGACGATTTGGCGAAGCAGCGTCGGCGGTTCGGCGGCGGATGCCGACGCCGATGGCGACAGCGACGGCGTTGATTTTCTGATTTGGCAGCGAAACGCCGGCGGCAACGTTCTGGCGGCGGCCACGGTCGCCTCCGCCGTACCGGAGCCAGCGACCGCAACGCTCGGCTTGGCCACATTGGCTGCGGCATTGCGCCTGCGGCGACGGGCCCGCCGCGCCGCTCGCCGGACCTCGTTGTAAGCCTCGGCCGCAATCGCCCCGCTTGGTGCGGCGCCTGGCCCGGCGGGTAGGCGCCGGTTCGTGGGCTGGCCGATTCATTGATCGCCGCGGGCCGGGTCCGCACACACGTGCTATGCGCGGCGCATGGTGGCCCTAGCGGACGGGATGTGGGCTGCTCGACGGCCGTACTTTCGAGCGTCCTGTGCGAAACCAGGGTGGGGGCGCTCCGGCGGCTCGTTGAGCCGCGGCTGCTTTCCGAATTCCCGGCGCCGCGTTTGGGCGTTGCTGGCGAGGCATGCGCCCCGCGGATGAAAAAATTGGGGTTTTTCCGTCATGCGTGCGGGGTCGTCTGCGGTTTAGCTAAGGGGGGAGCGGTATCACGGTGAATTGACCCCAGATGCAACAACGACAGGCAGTCTCGGCCATGCGCGGCGATCCGATAACGCTGGTCCTCGCATCGCCTCGCGACGTGGACCGTCTCGCGCTGGCGACGCTCATCGAGCACTGGCCGGCGTACTGCTTGCTGGCCGCGGAATCCAGCCTGGAAGCGGCCGCGGTCCAGTGCCGGCGGTTTTTGCCGCATGCTGCGCTGTTCGACCTGGGCTTTTCGGGCGACGAGGTTTACAGCCTGACGACTCGGCTGGCCCGCGAGGGCGTGGTGCGGGCCATCGGGCTGCTGGACGTTGATTTCGCGTTTTTTCGAGCAAAACGGAC
>QEVI01000244.1 GCA_003576855.1 Planctomycetota bacterium | reverse complement strand
AAACGACGGCGAGCAGCCGGCCGCGTAGCACGGGCGATGCAAAGAAACCGCCGTTGAACAGCACCACGTCCGGCCGCGCCGGATCGGCGCCGCCGCGGGCCTGCCAGTCGAGTTGCGGCGCCTCGTCGCCGGTGAAGCGATGAGCGGACAGAAACGCCGCCAGGTATCGCGTCACGGCAGGGTCGGCGGCGTACGGCAAGCCGAAGTCCTGAAAGCCCGATTGCCGGCGGGCCGGCCTGGCCTCCAAGGAGACCGGCGGCAAAAAACCCTCCACGAGCAGAGACTGAACTTCGTCGCGCGTCACTTCCGCCTGCACGCCTCCGCCGATGACCTTCGCGCCGCTCGCCGGAAGGTTGATCGTGACGGCCGCCGGGGCGTCCTCGGCCAGCAAGGTTTCTTTCGCTCGCCGCGCGGTTCGGACCAGGACGTCCCACTGCCGCGCCGCGAGCTTCCCGCCGCCGGCGATGCGCTGCTCCACGTGCCGCGCCAGGGCGAGGTCGAGATTGTCGCCGCCGAGGATGAGGTGCTCGCCGACGGCGATGCGATGAAACTGGAGGTCGCCGTGGGGATCGGCCCCCACGCGGATCAGCGTGAAGTCGGTCGTGCCGCCGCCGATGTCGCAGACGAGAATCTTCTGCCCCGGCGCAAGCAGTTGCTTCCAATCGTCGGCGTGTCGATCGAGCCAGGCGTAGAACGCCGCCTGCGGCTCCTCGATGAGCACGATCCGGGGCAAGCCGGCCCGCCGCGCGGCTTCAATCGTCAGCTCCCGCGCCACCTCGTCGAAGGAGGCCGGCAGCGTAAGCACGACTTCTTGCGCCGCAAGCGGATCGGCCGGGAAGCGGGCGTCCCAGGCCTGGCGGACGTGAGCCAGGTAGCGCGACGACGCCTCGACCGGCGACAGCCGCTCGACGTCGGCGTCGCCCTGCCACGGGAGCAGCTCGGCGGTGCGATCGACGCCGGAGTGCGACAGCCACGATTTCGCCGAGGCGATCAGCCGGCCAGGCTTGGTCGTCCCTTCGTCGCGGGCAAAGGCGCCCACCGCATAGGTCGGGTGCGGGGCGCTCCAGGGAAGCCGCAGGGCGCCATCGGCCGCTTCGGCCGGCGACGCCTGGTAATGAAACGACGGGAGCGTCTCGAGCGCTTCGACCTGAAACGGCGCGACCACCTGCGGCAGCGGCAGGATGCGTATCCGCCGCGGCGACTCGTGCACATCGGCGTACGCGACGGCGGAGTTCGTCGTCCCCAGGTCGATCCCGACGACGTAGCGGCTGGCAGGCGCCTCCTCGGCATCGACTCGCGCGTGCTTCGTACTCACGCCTCGGCCTCACCTTCGGCGTCCTGGCGGATGCTGAACTCCAATTTCCACCGCTGGTCGGACGCCGTGCTCACGCACCATAACTCAAACACGCCAAGCTCGGTGATCCGCGAATGGAACTTCACCGGCACGTAGGTCTCGGCTTCATCGCCGGCTGGTTGGAGGATCGTTTCCAGGGAGTCGGTCTCCGCCAGTTCCACTTCGTCGATTTCCGGAAGCACGTCGCCCGCCCGATCTTCCGGACGCACGGCGGAGCTAAAGAACCGAAACGCCGCCGGCTCGCCGAGCACCAGCCCGATTTCGCCGGAGGGGACGTCCAGCGAGGTTCCTTCCTCCATGCCGAAAGGCACCACGCACAGCGCCCGCAGCGGCCGGGGGGCGCCAGGAATGGCCAGGCCGGCGGTTTCGATGCCGACGTAGTACGATCGAGCGGCGCCGCCGCGGATCCGCATGCCGCCGTGTTGCTTGATCCAGCCGTAATAGGCGGCGCCCCGCGCGACGGCGAAGTCCAGGTCGCGCAGGCCCGGCAGTTCGCTGGGCGCCCGGCCGGCGCCCGCCCAGCCGGCGAGCGTCTTCAGCACGAGCGACCGCAACGCGTCCGCCTTGAAGACGCCTCCGTTGAACAGTACGTGCGTCGGCGCCGCCGGCTCGCTGGCCGCGCCGGCGTGCGCGCTCAAGAACGCCGCCAGGTGCCGCGTGATGGCCGGGTCGGCCTCGAACGGCAAGCCGAGCTCCTGAAAACCCGACTGCCGCCGCCGCTGCGGCTTGTCGTCGAGCGAACATGGCGGGAAGAAGCCGCTCGTCAGTAAGTCGACCGCCAGGTCGCGCGGCACATCGACCGACACGGTTCCGCCGATCACCTTGCTGCCGCGTCCGAGCACCGACACGCGGTGCGTCGCGGGCGCGTCGGCCGCCAGCAGCGCTTCCTTGGCGTCGCGGCAGGCGTGCCAGAGCGACACCGATTGCCAGGCGTTGAGCTTCACGCCTTGAGCGGCGAACAACTCGGCTACGCCGTGCGCCAGCGCCAAATCCATGTTGTCGCCGCCGACGAGCAGGTGATCGCCGACGGCGAGTCGCCGCAGTTCCAACTCGCCGTGATCCTCCGCGACGTCGACGAGCGTCAGGTCGGTCGTGCCGCCGCCGACGTCGCACACCAGCAGCCGGTCGCCGGCCTTGAGGTCTTTTCGCCAGGCGTCGCCGCGAGCGGCCAGCCAGGAGTACACCGCCGCTTGCGGCTCTTCGAGCAATACCAGATCAACGGGCAATCCGGCTGCCAGGGCGGCTTCGCGCGTCAGCTCCCGCGCGGCGGCGTCGAACGACGCCGGCACGGTGAGCACCACCAACTGCTGGGCGGCCGGCGTCTCCGGAAAGCGGGCGTTCCATGCCGCTACCAGGTGCTCCAGGTAGCGCTGCGACGCGGTCAGCGGCGAAATCTTTTCGACGTCCGCCGGCGCGCCGTAGGGCAGCAGAGGCTGCCGCCGATCAACGCGGCTGTAGCAGAGCCACGACTTGGCCGCCGCCACGGTCCGCTGGGGCAACTCGGCGCCTTGCCGGCGGGCATACTCGCCGACGGCGAACCGGCGCCCGCCGCCCCACGGCAAGCTTAACGCACCGCTCGACGCCTCGTGCTCCGGCGCCACGTACAAGAACGACGGCAGCGACAGGCGGTCCTCGACCGTGCCGGCCGCCGCCAATTGCGGAACGGCAAGCAGCTCGACCTGCGGCGGCTTCGCGTCGAGCGCCGCGTAGGCCAGCACGGAGTTGGTCGTACCCAGGTCGATTCCCAGCACGTACTTCGCGGTCATGGCATCGCTCCGTCGATCGGCGGCGCCGTCGCGCCGGCTAGCGGACTTGCACCTCCGCCGGCGCCACCACCAGCGCCGCCTCGCGGCTGCCGGTCCAGGCGGGCAGCTCGCACTTCGCCGCTTGCCAGCCGGCATGCACCACCTGGCCCGACAGCGGCGGCTGCTTCGCCACGTCGCCCGTCAGGCGATATTTCCCGGCGTCGTAGCCCGCGGGGATCGTCACTTCCTCGCCTTCCGGCGACTCGGCGACCGGCCGCAGGGCGAATAACCGGTCGAGCACCTTCCGCGAGTCGCGGAGCACGTCGCGCGCCGCGGCGCCGACTTGGGCATCGGAGTAGCCGTCGAGTGATTCCTGGACGATGTCCACCAGGCGGGCTTCGCGCTGCAGCGCCGCTAGCAGCGTTATGGCGTCGTTCCGCACGGGCGCCGGCGGGGCAGGGGGCCGCGCCGCGGCGGCGGGCTGCGCAGGCGTTCCGGCGAGCGGAGCGGCTGCGTCAGGCGCGGCCGCGCCCGCGTCGAGCTGCCGCCGGACCCGGGCGGCGAAGTCGCCGTCTCCCACGATCTTGAAGAACATTCGAATCGCCAGCCACATGCGCATCGTACCAACGCTCCCCTACTCGCCTGCCGCGGAATCGACGCAGGGCGGCCACCTGCGTGTGATCACGGCCGCGGCTCGCCCGCGCCGCGGCCCGTGCGGTTCCCCGACGCCCGAGTGCGTCGAAAGAAAAAGCCGCAGCCCCTTGCGGAACTGCGGCTCGCACAGTCGGGCCGACTGGATTCGAACCAGCGACCTTTTGACCCCCAGTCAAACGCGCTACCAGGCTGCGCTACGGCCCGAATGCCGGACCCCGGACGAACGTGCCGGGAACCGGCCTGCAAACCCCGGAAAATACGCCGTTTCCAGGGCGTATGTCAACTCTATCCGGGGCTGGACCCGCGTGCAATGGCTCGATTTCGGGCCCGTCGGGCCGCACGGGCCATGGTTCAGCGTGAAATGGAATTCCTGCTTCGTGGCGTTAGCTGCCCGGCGGCGTCGTAGGCGTAGGACTGCGACTGGTCCACGCGGCCGGGGACGTTCCAATCGACGTTCTGGGCGTCGATGCGGCCCCCGTCGTCGTAGCCGTAGGCGAAGGAGACGACGGCCACGCCGGCAGCCAGGCGGCGGAGCGTCGCGACAGTTCATAGTCGATGCCCGACAGCCGCCCGGCGCCGTCGTAGGCGTAGCGGAGCGTCTCGTCGTTGCTCGCCGGCGAAGGGTCGTCGGCCCGGTGGGCGTTGGCCGCACTGAACCACATTTCGAGGGCCGGCCGTCCCAGCCGGTCGTATTGGCGGCGGATCGCCTGGCCGTTCTTGTCGGTCGTGACGAACAATTGCCCGGCGGCGTTGTACTTGTACAAGCGGCTCTTGCCGGCCGCGTCGGTCTCCGTCGTGACGCGATCGAGCTGGTCGTACTGGTAGTCGATCGCGCTATCCGCCGGGTCGGTCAGCCGTACGAGATTCCCCGCGTCGTCGTAGCTGCGGAGGGTCGTATCGACCAACTGGCCCGCCGGATCGCGGACGCGGTCGGTGCGGACGAGCAGGCCGCGAGGGTCGTAGGCGTAAAGCACCCGGTCGCCGGCGGCGTTTGTCTTGGTGAGCACTTGTCCCGCTGCGTCATGGGTAAACGCCGTAAACTCCGGCGACTGCGGCCCGGAACCGTCAACGTCCAGGGCGATCGACTTAGTCAGTCGATCGAGCCGGTCGTACTCGCTGCGGCTCACGCGGCCCAAGGGGTCGGTGGTCGAAATGAGATTGCCGACCGCGTCGTACTGGAACTGGGTGACGCGGGTCTGCGTACTGCTAGTGTCGCTCGCCGACGAGCCGCTCTCGGTCTCCAAGACGAGCCGGTTCAAGCCGTCGTACTGGTACGCCGTGCTATGCGTCGGCCCGCCGGCGGGCGTCAGCTGTTGGACGAGCGTGACGTTACCCGCCTGGTCGTACAGGGTTTCGGTCGCCTGCTCGTCGGGGGCGATCTGCGCATCGTTCAGGTCCGAATTGAACGTCTCGCGCGTCCGCCGGCCGAGCTTGTCGTACTGCCAGGCGGTCGTCCGCAGCAGGTCGAAAGTCCCGGCGGCGATCGCGTTCTCGGCGTATTCCCGCTGGTAGAGGAGATTGCCGGCCGCGTCGTACTGGTACGTCGTCCGCTTATTGACGTAGTTGACGTCCGCCGAGTCGGCCCCGGCGTCGAGCGTCTCGGCCGTCAGCCGATTCCGCGCGTCGTACTGGTACGCCGTCGCCGTATCGTCTTCTGCGGGGCTTGCGCCGCTTGTGCCGTTGCGCTCGGCGGACCGGGCCAGGTTTCCGTAACCGTCGTAGGTGCGGGTTGTTCGGGGGCTCGGCAGGCTGCCGCCGTCGTCCGGGTCGGGCAGCGTCATCGTCACGACGCGGTCCAACTCGTCGTAGGTGTAGCTCGTCACGCGGCCCAAAGGATCGGTTTCTGCCAGCATGTTGCCGTTGGCATCGTAAGCGAACGACGTACTGACCAGCTTCTCCAGCCGTAAGGCGTCGGCGTAGACCGCCTTGCCGACGTCGCCCGTGAACTCGAAGGCGATCGTCGAGTTGGCCGGCAGGTCGGCCAGGTTGGTCAGCAACCGCCAGCCGCGCGGATCGGGTTCGTCGAAGCGATAGACGGCGTCCACCGGCGTTGTGAGATCGTGTTGGCTGACCGATTCGATTCCGTTGTGCGTTACCCGTAGCGTCGCCGTCGTCGAGGCGCTCGCCGCGACCGACCACGTGCCGAAGGCGACGTACGAGCCGGCCTCTACGGCGGTGAACGTCCAAGTCGCCCTAGCTTGCGACGAGCCATCGATCGGCGCTAGCAGCGTCTCGCTGTTCGCGTAGCCGCGCGCCGCGTTGGGATGCGACGCTAGATTGCCGGCGACGATTGCAAACCCCGGATCGGTGTCGTCGACGACCTCGGCGTGCACCGTTGAACGCTTCGTGACCCGGCCGAGATGGTCGTATTCGTAGAGCGTCGAGTAGCCAAGCTCGTCGATCTCTTCGACGAGCCGGCTGGCCATGTCGTACTTGAACCGCGTCGTCGGGGCCAAAGACAGACCGGCGGCGTCCGGGTCGGCCGACCTCCGCAGGACGACCCGGCCTGATTGGTCGTACCTGGCGTGCGTCGAGCGGCCAAGTTCGTCGATCGCCGCGATCATTTGGCCGGCGACGTCGTAGACGTTTCGCGACCGACCACCGCGCGGGTCGGTCGACGCGACGACGCGATTGAAGACATCGTACTCGAAGCGGGTCGTGAATCCGCGGGAGTCGGTAACCGCCGTGCGGTTGCCGGCGGCATCGTACTGGTACGTCGTCGTCGGGCTGTCGGCGGTGATTAGTCCCGTCGTCGGATCCGGGAGTTTTGTCTGCAGCAACCGGCCCGTGCGGGCGTCGCTTGCCGTATCGTAGATGAACTCGGTGACGCTATTGGCTTCGTCGTATTGGAATCGGATGCGGCCGGCGGCGTCGTACTCCGTGTGCGTGGCGCCCTGAACCGGCGAGCCTTCCGCAACGACGACCGTGCGAGGCCGGCCGAAGGCGTCGTAACGGCTGGAGACGGCCTGCACTTTGCCTGACGTTTTGTTCGCGGCCGTGATCTCGTCCCGCGGACTAGCGAGCAGGGTCGAAGTCGCCGCCGCGTCGTATTGCGAAACGTCGTACGTCGCCGCTTGCCACACGTTGCCGGCGGCGTCGTAATCAGTCGTCGACAAGGCGACAAGCGTCGTTACCGGCGTCCGGCTTGCGCTCGTGCGATCGCCGATCGCGCCCTTGAGCGTTTGAGTTTGCACGACGCGTCCCAGCCGATCGTGGAAGAACTGCGTCGAATGCCCTTTCGGGTCAATCGTTTCGATGAGATTGCCGAGCTTGTCGTACTTGTTGGAGGTCGTGGGACTGGTTGCCGTTGTCTTGCCGGTCAGCGGGTCGGGCAGCTTCGTCTCAAGCAGCCGTCCCGCGGCGTCGTACTTGGACGTCGTGACGGCGCCTAGCGCGTCAGTCGTCGCGACGACGTTGCCGGCCCCATCGTAGCGGACGCGTGCGCTGGCGCCGTCGGCGCGAATGGTCTCGATCAACCGATTGCGTCCGTCGTAGACGAATCGCGTCGTGCGGCCCAGTTCGTCGGTCGTGGCGATGCGGTTGCCGAAGCGGTCGTAATCGTGCCGGACCTCGGTTCCGTCGGCGCTAGTCTGCTTGATGATCTTTCCCTGGCGGTCGTATTCGAACCGCGTGAAGCGGCCCAGGGGATCGACCGATTCGCGCACGCGCCCCTGGGCGTCGTATTTGAAGCGCGTGGTATACGCGTTTAGCGGATCGATAACCTGTCCGGCGACGTCAGCATAACCAGTTGCACGCAAACGGCCGA
>QEVI01000243.1 GCA_003576855.1 Planctomycetota bacterium | reverse complement strand
GGCGCCGCGGACGCGATTCGATGGTCCTGGCCCGTGCCGGGCGGCGAGTTTCTGGCCGGATTCGACGGACTCACGGCGCTGTTCCTCGCGCCCGTCGCCGTCGTCTTCGCGCTGGGGTCGATCTACGGTCTCGGGTACTGGAAGCAAGTCGAACACACCGGCAACGGCCGCAAGCTTCGGCTGTTCTACGGGCTGCTCGCCGCCGGAATGACGCTCGTGCTCGTCGCCCGCAACGCGATCGTATTCCTCTTCGGCTGGGAAACGATGGCGCTCTCCGCGTTTTTTCTGGTCGCGACGGAAGACGACGACGCGGTCGTGCGGGAGACGAGTTGGCTGTACCTCGTCGCCACGCACCTGGCCACGCTGGGTCTGGTGGCGCTGTTTTCGCTGATGTTCGCCGCGACGGGAACGCACGCGTTCGTCCCAATCGCTCAGGCCGGCGTTGGTCCCGGCGTTATGATAGCGATGTTCGCGCTCGCCCTGTTCGGCTTCGGACTCAAGGCCGGTCTCATGCCGCTGCACGTCTGGCTGCCGAGTTCGCACGCGATCGCGCCGAGCCACGTCTCGGCGATCATGTCGGGCGTGATCCTGAAGATGGGCGTCTACGGCCTGGTCCGCTTCACGTCGCTCGTCGAATCGCCGCCGCTGGAATGGGGCGCGATCGTCCTGGGGCTGGGCATCGTGTCCGGCGTTCTCGGCGTCGCCTTCGCCATCGGCCAGCACGACCTCAAACGTCTGCTCGCCTATCACAGCATCGAGAACATCGGCATCATCGCGATCGGACTCGGCCTCGCGCTGCTCGGACGGTCGCTCGGTCGGCACGATTGGATCGTGTTGGGACTCGCCGGCGGGCTGCTCCACGTTTGGAATCATGCCCTGTTCAAGTCCCTGCTGTTTCTCGCCGCGGGTTCGGTTATCCACGCCACGCACACGCGCGACATCGACCATCTGGGCGGACTGGCCAAGACCATGCCGATCACCGCTTTCTGCTTCCTGGTCGGCGCCGTGGCGATCTGCGGACTTCCGCCGCTCAACGGGTTCGTCAGCGAGTGGCTGATCTATCTCGGATTGTTCCATGCGGCCGTCGCCGACGCGGATGCCACAAGCACGGCCGTGGCCCTCGCCGCGCCCGCGTTGGCGCTCGTTGGCGCTTTGGCCGTGGCGTGCTTCGTCAAGGTGTTCGGCGCCGCGTTCCTCGGCAGCGGCCGCACGCCGCATGTCGACCGCGCCCGCGAAGGCGGCGCCGCGGTCGTCGCGCCGATGCTGGCGTTGACGGCGTGCTGCGCGGCGATCGGCATGGCGCCCCAGTGGTGCGCACCGGTGCTGGACGGCGCGATCGCGGCCTGGGCGCCCGGCTCGTTCGCGGAGTCTTCGCCCAGCGTGGCAAGCGTCGCGCCGTTGTCGACGGTGAGCGTGATGGCCCTCTCGCTCGCCGCGGCGCTGGCGATGCTGTGGTACGCGTTCCACGGCCGATTGCGGCGGACGGCGGTGAGCCGCGCGGCCACGTGGGGCTGTGGTTTCGCGCGGCCGACTGCCAGGATGCAATATACGTCGTCGTCGTTCGCCCAAATGTTGGTCCGGCTGTTCGACATTGTGTTGCGGCCGGCAGAAGCGGCGCCGCGGATCGCGGGGCCGTTCCCTCCGGCGACAAAATATCACGGGGACGTGGGCGACACGACGCTGGATCGCGTGGTCCGGCCGCTGTTCCGCGCCGGCGGATGGTTGTGTGGGCAATTGCGGTTTTTGCAGCGGGGCAAAATCCAGGCCAACGTGCTCTATATCGTGCTCGCGCTGGTCGCGTTGTTGTTGTGCCAGTAGAAGGACGCCGCCATGAATCCGAGTCTCTACGTCTTCCTTCACGTGCTGGTCGCGGCCGCGGCGCCGCCGCTGTTGCTGGGCGTCATCAACAAAGTCAAGGCGGGATTCGCGGGCCGCGTCGGACCGCCGCTGCTCCAGCCCTACTACGACCTGCTCAAGCTGATGCGCAAGGGATCCGTGTTCAGCACGACCACGACCTGGGTATTTCGCGCCGGGCCGGTCGTGGCGCTGGCGACGACGCTGTTCGCCGCGCTGCTGATTCCCTTGGCGGGCCCGCTCGCGCCCGTCTCGTTCACCGGAGACCTGGTGCTGCTCGCGTACCTGTTCGGATTGGGCCGCTTCTTCACTGCCACCGCGGCCATGGACACCGGCTCGTCGTTCGAAGGGATGGGCGCGGCGCGGGAAGTCACCTTCGCGTGCCTGGCCGAACCGGCGTTCTTTCTCGGCCTGGTCGTGCTGGCGAAAAGCGCCGGTTCGTTGCGGCTCGCCGATCTGCTCGGAGTTTCGCTGTGGGCGAATTGGACCACGGCGGGAGCGGCGCTCGCCCTGGTGCTCGCCGGCTGGTTCATCGTGCTGTTGGCCGAGAACTGCCGCATTCCGTTCGACGACCCGAACACGCACTTGGAACTCACCATGATCCACGAAGTCATGGTGCTGGATCATTCCGGCCCCGCGCTCGGCATGATCCTGTACGGCGCCGCGGTGAAGCTGTTCGTGTTCGCGGCGCTGCTGGTCCGGTTGGCCCTGCCGGTCGCCACCGGCAATCCGTGGACGGATTGGCCGCTGTTTCTGGCCGGGCTTCTGGCGGTCGCCGTGGCCGTCGGCGTCGTCGAGTCCGCGATGGCCCGGTTGCGGCTCATTCACGTGCCGACGCTGCTGGTCGCCGCGTGTCTGTTGACCGGTTTTGGAGTCGTGTTGATCGGGAGATAATCGTGACGCCGCAAATCGTGGATTTGATTGTGATTGCCGCCATTGGGCTGAATTTCGTCGCGCTCGGCGTAAGCCGGGCGCGCACGGTGATTCATGCCGTGGCGCTGCAAGGACTATTGCTCGGAATCCTGCCGTTGTTCGTCCATCCGCATCTTGGCCTCCGCGGCGCGCTCTTGGCCGTGGGCACGATCATCATCAAGGGCATCGTGATTCCCCGGCTGCTGTTCCGCGCCTTGCGGGAAGTGACCCTCCAACGCGAGGTGCGGCCGCTCGTCGGGTTCATCGCCTCGCTGCTGCTCGGCGCGGTGGTGACGGGACTGGCGGTAATGTTCTCGTACACGTTGCCGCTCGCCCGCGAGCACGCGGAGCAACTGCTCGTTCCGGCGTCGCTGGCCACGATTCTTTGCGGCTTGCTGCTGATGACCACGCGGCTCAAGGCCGTGCTGCAAGTGCTCGGCTATCTCATGTTGGAGAACGGCATCTTCATGTTTGGCCTGTTGCTGTTGGAAGCCATGCCGTTTCTGGTCGAGGTCGGCGTGCTGCTCGATTTGTTTACCGGCGTGTTCGTGATGGGCATCATCATGTTCCACATCAACCGGGCGTTCGACTCGGTGAGCACGGAGCATTTGGCCCGACTTAAGGATTAGCGTCGATGTGGATGATCGTTCTACTTCTGTTGCCGGCGTGCCTGGCCTTGGCAATCTGGTTGGCGCCGTCGGAGCGCGTGCGTCCCTGGCTCGTTCCGCTGGGCGCGTCGATTTACCTGGCGGCTGCGCAGTTCGTCGTCTGGGGCGACATTCCCGCAGACCAGTTGTCCGCGTTCGACGGCTGGCTGCAACTCGATCCCGTGGGCAAGCTGGTCCTGGCCTATCTGAGCGCTTTCTTTTGCCTGTGCGCATGGTACGTGCCCGGATATCTGGCGTTGCGAGCCGAGCGTCCCAATCGCGTGTTCTGCGCCAACTTGTTGCTGGCCCTAGCGATGATGACGCTAGTGGTCCTCTCGCATCATTTGGGCTTGATGTGGATCGGCATGGAGGCGACGACGCTGGCCAGCGCCCCGCTGTTGTACTTCAACCACAACGCGCGGTCGCTCGAAGCGACCTGGAAGTATCTGATCGTCGGCTCCGTGGGCATCGCTCTGGCGCTGCTCGGGTCGTTTTTCCTGGCGTACTCGGCGATCCATGCGGGCCTGGAATCGACCCTGTTGTTCGACGACCTCGTGGCCCTCGGGCCTCAGCTTTCGCCCCCCTGGCTCCGCGCCGCGTTCGTCCTTCTGTTCGTCGGTTACGGTGCGAAAATGGGCCTCGCGCCGATGCACACGTGGAAGCCCGACGCCTACGGCGAAGCGCCCGGCGTCGTCGGCGCTCTGCTGGCCGGCGGTGTCACGAGCTGCGCGTTTCTGGCCGTGCTCCGGGTGCAGCAAATCTGCGCGGGCAGCAGCCAGGCGGACGTCACGCGCGAGATGATGGTCGGCATGGGGCTGCTGTCGATGGCCGTTGCCGGCGTGTTCATGGTCGGCCAACGCGACTTCAAACGCATGTTGGCGTATTCGAGCGTCGAGCACATGGGAATCCTCGTGCTCGGCATCGGCTTGGGCGCCGCCGGCGTCTACGGAGCCCTGTTGCACCTGTTCAATAACGGCTTCACGAAGTGCATCCTGTTCTTGTCGGCCGGAAATATTCACCGCGCCTACGGCAGCAAGTCGGTCGACGTCGTCGTCGGAGCGCTACGCCGCGTGCCGCTGTCCGGCGCGCTGTTCCTAACCGGATTTCTGGCGATTACCGGCGCTCCGCCGTTCGGACCGTTCTTGAGCGAGTTCACCATCGCCAATGCCGCCTTCAGCACCGGGAACTTTTGGGCGGGCGGAGCATATCTCGCGCTGTTGGCCGTGGTGTTCGTCGGGATGGGCACGACGGTCCTCGGAGTGGTCCAGGGGAATCCACCGGCCGGCGACGAGCGCGGCGAGTTTCGCGATAGTTGGCGGACCACGGCGCCCCTGGTCGTAGCGCTGGGACTCATTTTGATGTTGGGTCTATATATTCCCGCACCGCTGGAATCGTTGCTGCGGTCGGCTGCGGCCGCGATGGAGGCGCCGCGATGAACGGCCGAGCCCGCCTGACGAAAATGCGTGCCGGCACGTCGCTGGCCCTTTCGAGCGTTGCGCAATTCGACGTAACGGATTTTCGCCGCGCGATTCTCGACGCGGTCGCCGAGGGCGAGCGAATCGGCGCCCTGTTTGCCGCCGAGGCGCCCCAGAGCGATGCCGTGGATCTCTACGCGATCCTGGCGGACGACTCGCAATCGGTTTTTCGCGTCGGCCGCAGCCGCCTTGCATCGGACGCGTATCCTTCGCTGACCGAGGAATGTCCCCAGGCTCATTTGTTCGAGCGCGAGATCGCCGAGCAGTTCGGCATCCGGCCCGAGGGACACCCCTGGTTCAAACCGGTCCGGTTTCACCGCTCGTATCGTGCGGGACGCGACGCCTGGGGCCGATCGCCGAACGAGCCGCCCGTCGTCGGCGACACGGACTACTATCGGGTGCAGGGCGACGAGGTCCACGAAGTCGCGGTCGGTCCCGTTCATGCGGGCGTCATCGAGCCGGGGCACTTCCGCTTCCAATGCCACGGCGAACGGGTGTTTCATCTCGAGATTTCGCTCGGCTATCAGCATCGCGGGATCGAGCGGCGCCTCGTCGGCGGTCCGAACAAGCGGACCGTCCACTACATGGAAACCGCCGCCGGCGACACGACGGTCGGCCACGCCACGGCCTACTGCCACAACGTCGAGGCCTTGGCCAAATCCGCCGTGCCGATTCGCGCCCAGGCCCTGCGGGGTGTGGCGCTCGAACTCGAGCGGCTGGCCAACCACACGGGCGACCTCGGCGCCTTGGCGGGCGACGTCGGCTTTTTACCGACGCAGTCGTACTGCGGCCGTTTGCGAGGCGACTTCCTGAACCTTACGGCGATGCTCTGCGGCAGCCGCTTCGGCCGCGGCCTGATTCGTCCCGGCGGAGTCGCGTTCGACGCCGACGGCCTCCGCGCGGAGCAAATGTGCGAGCGCTTGAACGCCGCCCACCGCGACGTGTCCGACGCCGTGAAGCTGCTTTGGGACAGCGCCTCCGTTCAGGCCCGGTTCGAGGAAACCGGTCCCGTTTCGCGGGACGTTTGCGACGAGCTGGGCCTCGTGGGACCCGCGGCGCGGGCGTGCGGCGCGGCCCGCGACGTCCGGCAGGATTTTCCCAGCGGGATTTATCGCTTCGCTCAGATTCCGATCGCCACCTGGCACACCGGCGACGTTTTCGCGCGGGCCTATGTCCGTTGGTTGGAAATCGAACGCTCGATCGCCTTCGTGCGCGAACAACTGTCGTCCCTTCCCGCTGGCCCCACGCGGCAGCCGGTAAGCGACCTGGCGCCCGAACATCTGGCCGTGAGCCTCGTGGAAGGCTGGCGCGGCGAAGTCTGCCACGTCGCCCTCACCGACGCCCAAGGCCGCTTCGCCCGCTACAAGATCGTCGATCCCTCGTTTCACAACTGGACCGGATTGGCGATGGCGCTCCGCGACCAGCAGATTTCCGATTTTCCGCTGTGTAACAAGAGCTTCAATTTGTCATATTGCGGTTACGACCTGTAGGACTCGAACCATGCTCGACGTTTTGATGGCACGCTGGCGCCAGGGGCATCGCACGATCGCCTTTCCGCAGCCTGCGCCGCCGCTTCCCGACCGCTTCCGCGGCAAGCCCGTCATCGACCGCGCGAGATGCCCGCAAGGTTGCCAGGCGTGCGCCGACGCTTGTCCCACGGAAGCGCTGAAGCTCGACTCCGGCAATGTACGGCTGGACCTGGGCCGCTGCTTGTTTTGCACCGACTGTGCGCAGTCCTGCCCCGACAACGCGGTTTCATACAGCCAGGACTACCGCCTCGCCGTGCGCAGGCGCGACGACCTGGTGATCGGCGCCGACGATCGAGCGCTTCCGCTCGCCGCGGCCCTCGACGAACAACTCCAGCGGCTCTTCGGCCGGTCGCTCAAGCTTCGCCAGGTCAGTGCCGGCGGTTGCAACGGTTGCGAGTCCGACGTCAACGTGCTCAATACGATCGTGTTCGACCTGGGGCGCTTCGGCATCCAGTTCGTCGCCTCGCCGCGGCACGCCGATGGACTGCTCATCACCGGCCCGGTGACGGAGAACATGCGGCACGCGCTGCGGGCAACTTACGACGCGGTGCCGCCGCCAAAACTGGTGATCGCTGTCGGTGCCTGCGCGATCTCCGGCGGCCCGTACGTCGGTCACGACGAAGTTCACAACGGCGCCGATTCGGTGGTGCCCGTCGACCTGTACGTACCCGGTTGCCCGCCGCATCCGCTGACGATCCTCGACGGGCTGGTGCGGCTTCTGGGGCGAGTTTGATTGGTCACGTTGCGGTTAGGTCTCGGCCGACCGTTGGGTTTCAGCCACAGCCTGGGGCATTTCGATGGCGATTGAGGCCGCGGACGGTGCCATCAGTTGGCAGTCGCCAGAGGCGCGCGCGATTGATCGCGCTGCCGGCCGAACTGGTCCAGCGAAAGTCGTTTCCTTCGCGCAGGCGGCTCGTCGCGGCCGAGATGGACGGCGTTTGACGGCCCGTGGGTGGGCATTGACGCTGCCGATTCGGAAGGCTCAGGCGTGCCGGAGAAGGCTCCGAACGCTGGACTTGCGTATCCCCGCATTCTACAATCGAGGCACTCTGAGCATCTAAAGGAGGCGACGCATGCGACTATACCGGATTATTCATCCCCTGCGTCTTTGGCATCCGGGTTTTGGGGCGAGGGGGTACTTGCTCGGGTCGTAGAGCCGTGTGGTTGCTCGGCGGGCGTAGCG
>QEVI01000242.1 GCA_003576855.1 Planctomycetota bacterium | reverse complement strand
GTGGCCGCTACGCGCGAGCTGGCGGTGGAGCGGCCGTTCATCATGCGGAGCTGGGTGGTGTGGTACTACACCTTCGGCGTGAACTGCACGCGGAAGTTCAATCGCTCGCACGCCCACCTGTTCCAGTTCATCAAGGACGAGCGCCAGTTCACGTTCAATGCCGAGGACCCGCTGGTCCGCGTGCCGTCGGCGCGAGCGCTGGTCTACGGAGACAGCCGCGCCAACCCCACGGGCCGGCTGCCGGACGACACCTGGGTGCTGCGACCGCAAGACGCCCCGGAAAGCTTCCAGCCGATGGATGACACGTGGTATTACTCCCGCGTGGCCGGCACGTTCAAAGAGCGGCAGGGCTTCCACGGCTGCCAGATGCCGGAACAGCTCTTGGGGCGCATCATTCGCGTCAGCTCGAACGAAGGGGACACGGTGTTCGACCCCTTCGCCGGTAGCGGCACCACGCTCGCCGTGGCGAAGAAACTGGGCCGGCAGTTCCTCGGCACGGAGCTCTCCGAGGACTACGTGAGGTACGCGACGGCGCGGCTGAAGGGCATCGGTCCGGGCGACCCGCTGGACGGGCCGTTCGACCCCGCCTCCAGCGCGCCCAACACGGCCAACGGCGTGACGCTGGAGGCCCGGAATCGACGAAAGGCGGCCAACCCTCGACAGAACCTGTTGCCGCTTCCGGAATAAGCGGCTGCTGCGCCGCATTTTAAGGCATAAACCGAAATCCTAAAACGACTTATGTTCGCCAGGCCGCTCTCGCTTTAAGCCCCGCGGATGCATTAAAATATTCTACGGATAATTTTACTGAATGTAGCTGGGCTGCCGCGTGGAGGCAGAGCAATGGACCTTTGGGCGATTCAGCAAGAAGGCTCCTCGGCGGTACGGGCGTGGTGGGAAGAGACGTTGCTCGGCCATGAATCCATCGCACTCACGTGGCCGGTGATTACGGGATTCCTCAGAGCCGCCACGAATCCTCGCATCTTCACGCGGCCGTTGTCGTACGACGAAGCGATTGGCCATGTCCAGTCGTGGATCGACCGTCCTACCCTCTGCGTCGTCGTGGAAACCGACCGCCATTGGGACGTTCTTAGGGGTCTGATGACGAAGGCCCGCACGACCACGAAGCTGCTCGCCGACGCTGATTTCGCCACGTTTCGTCAACTTCGCTGGGTCAATCCGCTCGACTGAACCGAGATCCGCCGCCGGTTCTCCTTCCGCACAAGTTGCCCGCACGCGGCGGCCACGTCGGCGCCGAGGCTATAGCGGATCGTCGTCTTGAGCCCCGCGGCTTTTAAGCGGGCGCCGAACGACTCGCGGGCCGGCCGGTCGCTGCCGGCCAGATGAGGAGCATCGTCAATCGGGTTGTACGGAATGAGATTCACGTGGACCCGCAGGCCGGCGAGCCAGGCGATCAACTCGGCCGCGTCTTCCGGCGAGTCGTTCACGCCGGCGAGCAGGAGGTATTCGACCATCACCTCGGTGTTGGCCGGCTGGATGCGGTTGATCTCGACGAGCGCCCGCCGCAGTTCAGCAAGCGGAAAGCGACGGGCGAGCGGCATCAAACCGGCCCGCACTTGTTGGTTCGCACTATGCAGGCTCAGGGCCAGGTGCACCGCGGGGAAGCGCCGCGCCAGGCGAATCATCGCGTCCGGCAGCCCCACGCTCGAAACCAGGATGCGACTGGGCGGCTGGTGGAATAGCTCGGCGGCGGTGAGCGACTCGAGCGTCGCGTACAGGCTCTCTTCATTGTGCAGCGGCTCGCCCATGCCCATGAACACCACGTTCCGCAGCGTGCGGCCCTCGCTGGCGAGCAATTGCCGGGCTTGCACGACCTGGTCGAGGATTTCCGCTGGCGCGAGGTTCTGTGCGATGCCCATTTTGCCCGTCGCGCAGAACTGGCACGCCGCCGCGCAGCCGACCTGGCTCGACACGCAAAGCGTCGTCCGCCCCGTGGCGATGCGAAGGATCACCGACTCGATCAGCATGTCCCAGCACGTGCGGAACAACAGCTTGCTTGCGCCGTCCTGCCTTGAATCGGTGCGGCTATGCAGCTCGAGGGCGTGCAGCTCGACTCGTTCGGCGAACGACGGGCGCACATCTTCGGGCAATTCGGCCAGCGCCGCCTCGTCGCTGCCGCCGTGCTTCAGCAGCACATTGCGAAACCGCCGCAGCGCATGCGGATCGACCCGCAGCTCCCGCCAAAGCTGCTCGATGGATTGCCGATCGTAGATGCTAAGCCGATCAATCATGGATGCGAACGAGGTCTCTCGCAGAGGCGCGGAGGCGCAGAGAACCGCGAAGCAAAAACCCTTCGATTGTTATCTCCGCGCCTCTGCGCCTCTGCGAGAGACTTCTAACTCAAAACCACCTTGTGCAACGCGCCGGGTTGTTCTTGAACGTATTGGGGAACCGCGTAGCCCGGTAGACGGCGGCGAAGCTCGGCAAGGAGCGTCCTTCCCTGGTCGATTGGCACTTCGAAGTGGGCGGCGCCGCGGACGCGGTCGAGTTGATGGAGATAATACGGCGTCACGCCCAGGGCGACCAATCGCAGGCTCAGTTGCTCTTGGGCTTCGACCGTGTCGTTGACGCCGCGGAGCAGCACTGCCTGGTTGAGCATCTGCACGCCGGCGGTTCGGAGCCGCTGGAGGGCGGCGGCGACCTCGGCGTCCAGCTCGCGGGCATGGTTGGCGTGAATGACCATCACAGGCGTCAGCCGCGTGCCGCTCAGCCAATCCGCCAAGGCGGCGGTGACCCGCGAGGGAATCATCACCGGCAGCCGCGTATGGACCCGCAGCCGCTCGACGTGGCTGATCGCAGCCAGCCGAGCCGCCAGTCGCGCCAGGCGGGGGTCGGTGACTGTCAGCGGATCGCCGCCGCTCAGGATCACCTCGCGAATCGAGGCATCGGCCTCGATCGCCTGCAGGGCGACGTTCCACGCCGCCTCGGTGGCCGGCGTCTCGTCATACGGAAAGTGCCGCCGAAAGCAGTAGCGGCAATGCACCGCGCACGCCCCGGTGAGCACCATGAGGGCCCGGCCGGCGTACTTCTTCAGCAGTCCCGGCGCGACGGCGTAACGGGCGTCCGCCGTGGGGTCCAGGACAAAGCCGGGCGACGGGGATGCTTCTTCCGGCCCAGGCCAGACCTGCCGCAGCAGCGGGTCGTGTGGGTTGCCCGGCTCGATCCGCCGCAAGAAGCTCGCCGGTACGAAAAGGGGGAACTCCGCGGCGGCGGCCGACGTCCCGGCTGCGTGGGCCAGTTCTAGCGGCAGGCCGAGCGCCTCGCACAGCCGCCGCGGGTCGCGTATCGCGGCGCGTAGTTCCGCCTGCCACCCGTCGAGGGCGGCTGAACGGGCGCGGACAGCCGCAGGGGAAGTGGTTAGAATGCTCAATTCGCTTCACGCCATGGGGTGGAAACGGCGTCGCGGCTGCCGCGGCTTTCGACCGCCGGCGCTACTCGCCCAGCATACTCTGCCCCCCCGCCGGACGGCCACCGCCGTCGGGGCGCCCGGCGAGCGGCGGCTCGCCGACCAAGTGGGCGCCTAGGGCGGGCGACGCCGTGGCGGGACGCCAGCGACCGATTACCAGCCGTCGGGGGGCTTTCGCAGCCGCCATCAGAAACATCATTCTCAGCGAGACGACAGGAAGCAATTTTCGTGGCAATCTACAGCACTAACGAATTCCGCAAGGGTTTGAAGGTCCAGATCGAGGGCGTCCCGTACCTCATGGTCGAAATGAATTTCCGCAAGCCGGGCAAGGGGAACGCCCTGTACGAGTGCAAGCTGCGGAACCTGCTCCGGGGTACGGTCGTCGATAAGACCTACCGGGCCGGCCAGACGCTCGAATCGGCCGACGTGGCGGAATTTACCGCCCAGTTTCTCTACCGGCAGGGCGACCAGTTCGTGTTCATGAAGAACGACGACTACGAGCAGTACGAAATGAGCGCCGAGGCGGTCGGCGAGGCCGGCAAGTTCCTCAAAGAAAACATGGACTGCCAGGTGATGGTCTTCAACAACCAGCCGATCGCGGTCACGCCGCCCAACCACGTCGTGCTCAAAGTGGAGTACTGCGAACCGGGCGCGCGGGGCAATACGGCCACCAACGTCACCAAGCCGTGCAAGCTGGAGACCGGGGCGGAAATCCTGGCCCCGGCGTTTGTGAACATCGGCGACTGGCTCCGGGTCGATACCCGTACGGGCGAATACATCGAGCGTGCCAAGGATCCGGGCGCCTAGGCGAATACGCTAAAGCCTGCGGAGCAGAGCCTAGCCGCAACAAGGCGCAAGAAACGCAAAAGAAAAGAACGAACGGAGTTCGGCGCCCGGCGCCGTACCGTTCCACCAGGATCATTTTTTGCGTTCTTTGTGCCTTGTTGCGGCTATTGAAGCGGTCTGTGTTTTGTTTGCGGAATCCGCCTGATTCGCGGCCTTTTTCGCTGTCCGTTTAACCCCCGCATTAGGACGCTGCCATGCCCGCGTTAACCGCCGGTCTGATCGCCTTGATCGTCTTTGGGGTGTTCGTCCTCTTGGTGTTGATGTACGCCGTCGGCGTCTACAACACGCTGGTGCGATTGCGAAACCGGCTGGAAAACGCCTTTGCGCAGATCGAAGTGCAGCTCAAACGGCGTTACGACCTGATCCCCAACCTGGTGGAGACGGTCAAAGGCTACATGAAGCACGAGCGCGAGACGCTCGAAGCGGTGATCAAGGCTCGCAACGCGGCCGTCAGCGGCCTGCAGACAGCGGCGGCCCATCCCGGCGACCCGGCGGCCATGCAGCAACTGGCGGCCGCGGAGAACACGCTTACCGGCTCGCTGGGCCGGCTGTTCGCCCTGTCGGAGGCCTATCCGGACCTCAAGGCGAACCAGAATATGGCGCAGCTCACCGAGGAATTGACGTCGACCGAAAACAAAGTGGCGTTCGCGCGGCAGGCGTACAACGATTCGGTGACCGCATACAACACGTACCGCCAGTCATTCCCGCCGGTTTTCTTCGCCAACATGTTCGGCCACAACGAAGACGCCGAGCTATTGGAATTCGCCGACCGGGAAAAGATCGCCGAGGCGCCGAAGGTGGCGTTCTAGCTGGCCCCGGGCGGCAGCGCATTTGACCGCGGGGCTTGCCCTGCGGCAGTCGTCGTTCTTACCCGCGGGGCGAGCCCCGCGGCTAAATGCCGATGTCCACCGACTTCTTTGAACGGCAGGACGCGGCCCGCCGCGGCACTACCTGGCTGGTGGCGATGTTCGTGCTGGGCGTCATCGCCGTCGTCGGCGGGACAATGCTGGTCGCCTGGCTGGCGGTCGAGGGCTTCGAAGGCTCGCACCCGGTCGCCTCCGAGTACGATCCAGCGGCGGCGACCGAGGCGGAGCTGGTCCGGCTTGCCGTTCCGGGGGCGGCTGGGGCCGGCGCCCTGCTGCTGATCGCCGTGGGCAGCCTGTACAAGGTCGCCCAACTTCGCGGCGGGGGGCATGTCGTGGCCGAGAACCTCGGCGGTCGCCGGGTCGCCGCCGACGCCACCGATCCGACCGAACGGCGGCTGCTGAACGTCGTCGAAGAAATGGCGTTGGCCTCCGGCGTGCCGACGCCGCCGGTTTTTCTCCTCCGCGACGAGCCGGCGATCAACGCCTTTGCCGCCGGCTATACGCCCAGCGACGCCGTGGTCGCCGTCACTCGCGGTACGGCCGAACAGCTTTCGCGCGACGAGCTGCAGGGCGTCGTGGCTCACGAGTTCAGCCATATCCTCAACGGCGACATGCGGCTGAACATTCGGCTCATCGGCGTGCTGCACGGCATCTTGCTGTTGGGCCTCATCGGCAGAATCATGGTGCGACTGGCGGCCAACGCCAGCCGCGGGCCGCGACGCAGCAGCAACAAGAAGGGCGGAGATCCGACCGCCTATTTGTTCGCCATTGGGCTTGCGCTCATCGTGCTGGGCTATCTCGGCACGCTGATCGGCAACTTCATTAAAGCCGCCGTGTCGCGGCAACGTGAGTACCTGGCCGACGCCTCGGCCGTGCAGTTCACGCGGAATCCCGGCGGGCTGGCGGGCGCGCTGAAGCGGATCGGCGCCGCCTTAGGTTCGCGGCTGGTAGCGCCCAACGCCAGCGAAGCCAGCCACTTGTTCTTTGCCCAAGGCGTGTTCGAGGGGATCACGGGCCTGTTGGCGACGCACCCGCCGCTCGAAGCCCGCATTCGCCGGCTCGATCCCCAGTGGGACGGCAAGTTCCCCGCGGCGGCTGCCGTTCCGCCCGCCGCGCTAGAGCGGGAAGAGCAGGCCGCGGGTCTGGCCGGTTTCGATGAGCGGCCCGGCAGCCCGATCGCTGCGGTCGTGCCCGCGCACCGGGTTCGCGAGGCCGTCCACCAGGTAGGCGACCCCCGCGAACCGCACCGGCAGTACGCCGCGTCGCTGCTCCGCTCGCTCCCTCGGCCGGTGCTCGACAGCGTGCGCGAGCCCTACGGCGCCCGCGCGGTGATGTTCGGCCTGTTGGCCGATCGCAGCGCGGACATACGCCAGAAACAGCTTGGCGTGTTGGAGCGGCTCGCCGCGCCCGACGTCGCCTCGCTGACGAGACGACTTTTGCCGGATTTGGACGGGCTGGACGTGCGGGCCCGGTTGCCGCTGGTGGACCTGGCGTTGCCGTCGTTGCGCGCGATGTCGCCGTCGCAGTACGCCGACTTCCTGAAGTGTTTCCAGGAGCTGGTCGCCGCTGACGATCGCCTGGGGCTGTTTGAATGGACGCTCTACCGGGTGCTGCTTCGGCACCTGCGACCGCAGTTTGAGAAGTCCGCGCCGCCGCGGGCCAGCTACTATGGCCTACAACGCATGGGCCGGCAGTGCTCGGTGCTGTTTTCGGCGCTGGCCCACGCCGACGCGGGCGTCGAAGGCGCCGCGGCGGCGCTTGCCCGGGCCGCGGAGAAGCTGCCGGGGGTGGCGATCGAGCTGCTGCCGCCGCAGCAGTGCGGCCTGGCGCCGTTAAGCGGGGCCTTGGAGGACCTAGCGACGGTCGTCGAGAAGCAGCGGCGGCCGATCATCGACGCATGCGCCGCCTGCATTTGCGCCGATCGCGAAGTGACGGTCGCAGAGGCGGAACTGCTTCGCGGCGTGTGCGACATGCTCGACTGCCCCATGCCGCCGCTCTTGCCGGGCGGGCCGGTGCTCTTCGCGCACAGCGCCGCCGTATGAACGTTGCGACCCGACACGAACGACTCCGCCAGCGAGCCCGGCTTTTGCAGCGGCTGCGGCGGTTTTTCGAAGAGCGCGGCTTCTTGGAAGTCGAAACGCCGCTGGTGGACGCGGGAATCATTCCTGAGCTGCACATCGAGCCACTGGGCGTCTGGCCCGCCAAAGTGTACGGAAGTGCCAGCCACGACGCGGCTAGCTGGATCGCCACGCGGTCCGGGCCCGGAGGCTGTGAGCCTCCGGCTAGGATTGATAGTCCAATGGAAAACAGCGCCGAACGGCACGCCATGTGGCTGCAGGCCTCGCCAGAACTGCACATGAAGCGGCTGCTGGCCGAGGGTTTGCCGGCCATCTACCAGATCACGCGATCCTTCCGCCACGGCGAGCGCGGGCGACTTCATAACCCCGAATTCACGATCGTCGAATGGTATCGCACTGGC